>JANOKQ010000230.1:0-1953 GCA_031419375.1 Acidimicrobiaceae bacterium | reverse complement strand
CGAGCTGCTGTTCGGGCGCCGGATGGAGGGTGGTCGTCTGTCGTCGCCGTGAGTAGCGACCCACACGCTGCCTTGCGCGCTCAATGGCGAATCACTGCTGAGACTCTCAGTCGAGCTGGGCGTAGTAGCTCTAGCAGCGGTCGTCGTCGCGAATTAGTCGTCGCTCAGCGGCGAGCAGCGCCCCTCGCGTTCATGGGCGGCGTACTCGGCGAGGAAGTCCTCCAGCGAGACGACTTCATCGCGCAGATCGGGCGCGCGGCAGTCGTCGTCGAGGTGTGTTGGGAGTCCGCCGACATGGGCACATCGTACACCTGTTCGTTGCTTTACAAGCCGTAATCGTCACATTCTGTATGGCTTTCAGAGATACTCAACGCGCGAACATCGCCATCACAGCTGGCTCGCGCCACCCCGTAACCTGCTCCGTGTCGTTCATGCGTAACAGGTACGCATACAGGACACGGAACCCGTGAACGGGCGAGCTATCCGCCTCCCCGAACCCGCCGAAACCACGCGATGCCTACCTGTGAGCGGCGGCACTACCGCCCTACGCCCCGGCCAGATGGAACTGCACCACGTTTCGAAGCCATCAGCCTGCGTTGGGGTCGACGAGGACTTTGATGGCGCTGGAGGGGTCGTCGGCGAGTTGTTCGATGGCCGCGGGAAGCTCGGCCAGGGTGACGGTGCGGTCGTGGAGCGGCTCGATGCGCACCTTGGCATCGGCGATCAGGTCGATCGCCTCGGCGAACTCGTGATGCAGGTAGCCGAGCGAGGCCGACACGGTGACCTCCTTGGTCAGCCACGTGTGCGGTGAGATCGTGGCGTTGCCGCTGGCCAGACCGACGACGTTGACCCGTCCGCCGCGGCGGACCAGGTTGACGGCCTGCTGGATGGTGGCGGGTACGCCGGCGCAATCGTATACCAGATCGGCTCCGGCGCGGGCGAAACGATCCTCGGCCTCGGCTGGGGTGAGTGCCTCGGTTGCGCCGACGGCGAGTGCGAGTTCGCGGCGCAGCGGTGACGGTTCGATGGCGACGACGTGCGAGGCACCGAGCGCGACAGCGCACTGCAGCGCGAGCAACCCGATCGGCCCGCAGCCCTGCACCACCACCGTCTCACCGTCGCGTGGGGGAGTGCGCAGCACCGCGTGCAGGGCGACCGTGGTCGGCTCGACGACCGCCGCTTGATCGTCGCTCAGCGCGCTGGCGACCCGGAACAGGCGGGCCGCGTCGATGGCGATTCGGGGGGCGAAGCCACCGTGGCGCGGGGCGAGCGCATCGCGACCGATCATGCCCAGGAACGCCGGCGTGCAATAGGCCGGGCGGCCGGCGCGGCACTCCGGGCACGCACCGCAGGCCGGGGCGATCGCCGCCACCACACGGTCGCCCGCGGCAACGTTGGTGACACCGGCGGCAACGTCGGCGACGGTACCGACCCACTCGTGACCGCAGATCGCCGGGTTGTACGGCTCGGCTTTCAGGAATCCGTGCAGGTCGGTTCCGCAGATCCCGCAGCGGGTGATGTGCACCACGGCGAGATGCTCGGCGATCGCTGGCTCCGGCATCTCGACCAGTTCGAAGCGGCGCTGCCCGGTGACCAATCCGGCGAGCACTACGCCTCGCTTTCGATGACGTCGGGCACGGCCGCCGCCCAGTCGACACCTCGGCGCAGCAGGGTGTGGAACTCGTCGAGCTCCCATGATCCACGCTCGATCGTCGGCCAGTACGACCCGTTGAACGGCGGGTGGATCATGTCGTAGTGGCTGCGGCAGTGGCCGAGGGTGAGGTACAGCACCGCTCCCGCGCCGAGCGGGCGGCGGTACATCACCAGCCGGGCGTCGTCGTTGGGCCAGTCGTCTTCGGCAAAGCCTGGCCCAGTTCGGCCGAACCAGCGTGTCTCCAACAGCGGCTCGATCTCGCCGTGGTACTCACACAGGTACAACTCGTCGGTCGCTTC
>JANOKQ010000229.1:0-2240 GCA_031419375.1 Acidimicrobiaceae bacterium | reverse complement strand
CTCGCCGCCGGAGCAGCGAACGTGATGTTCGGTTCGTGGCTCGCGGGCACCTACGAGTCGGCAGCGGACACGCTGCGTGACCCCGATGGCAGGCTGTACAAGGAGAGTTTCGGCATGGCCAGTAACCGGGCTGTGAAGATTCGAAACCGCAGCGAGACCGCGTTCGAACGGGCCCGCAAGGAACTGTTCGAGGAAGGCATCAGCACGTCGCGGATGTACCTCGTCCCCGAGCGCCCCGGGGTGGAGGACATCCTCGACGAGATCGTCGCCGGGGTCCGCTCGGCATGCACCTATGCCGGAGCGCGGACGATTGACGAGCTCCACGACCGTGCCGTGGTTGGCGTGCAGAGTGCCGCCGGCTACAGCGAGGGCATGCCGATGGGGACCAGCTGGTGACGGCGACGGGTGCTGCGTTACGGATCATCGCCATCGACGGACCGGCCGGGGCCGGTAAGAGCACGGTCGCCCGAGCGCTGGCGGTGCGCCTTGGCTTGGAGTACCTCGACACCGGCGCGATGTACCGCGCCGTCGCCTATGCCGCTCTGCGGCGGGGCATCCCGCTCGATGATCAGCCCGCCGTTGCCGCATTCACCGGTGATGTGTCGCTCGAGGTGGGCGAGTACGGGGTGCTCGTCGACGGGGTCGATGCCACGAGCGAGGTGCGCTCGCCGAACGTCACCCGCTCGGTCGCTGCGGTTGCCGCCAATGCGGGGGTGCGCGCCGAGTTGGTGCGGCGTCAGCGCGAGTGGGCACGCGTCCGCGGCGGGGGAGTGATCGAGGGGCGCGACATCGGCTCGGTGGTCTTCCCCGATGCGGTGCTGAAGCTGTACCTCACCGCGTCGCCGCAGGTTCGCGCCGAACGGCGAGTCGCCGAAGCCGGTGGCGACATCGACGACATCGCCGCCCAGATCGAGGCGCGCGATGCTTCGGATCAGGCCCGTCTCCACGGCCCGCTGACCGAGGCCGCCGGGGCTGTCGTCGTCGACACGTCCGGATTGAGCATCGACGCTGTACTCGAGCGGATCGAGCAACTGCTTGCAGACGACGCGTCAGGTGATGCGTCAGGGGGAACAGCGGAATGACACGCATCGACACCAACCTTGCCGGGCGCGGCGTTGTCGAGCGCGCCGCCTACCAGACCGTCAGGTTCATCGTCACGTCGTTCTGTCGTATCTGGTGCCGGATGACGATCGAGGGTCGCGAGAACGTGCCGACGCAGGGGGCGTTCGTACTGGCACCCGTGCATCGCAGCATCCTCGATACACCCATCGCCTCGGCACTCACGTGGCGGCGGATGCGGTTCATGGGTGCCGACAAGTACTGGAAGTCGTACTGGTTCGGGCGGCTGCTGTCGGTGCTCGGCGGGTTTCCGGTCACGCGCGGCAGCGCCGACCGCGAGGCGCTGAAGCGGTGCATCGAGTTGCTGCAAGGCGGCGAACCGCTGGTGCTGTTCCCCGAGGGTGAACGCAAGAGCGGACCGGTCGTGCACCCGCTGTTCGATGGCCTCACCTATGTCGCCGCGAAGGCGGGGGTACCGATCGTGCCGGTCGGCATCGGTGGTTCGGAACGGGCGATGCCCAAGGGTGCCAAGTTCATTCGCCCGGCCAAGCTCCATGTGGTGGTCGGTGCCCCGATCTACGTCCCGGTCGTCGATGGCGAGTCCGGCAAAGCCCAGCGCAACACGGTCCGCGAACTCACCCCGGTCGTGCATGCCGCCTTGCAGGAGGTGCTCGACCGAGCGCTCGCCCGAGTCAACTAGCCGCGGCGGCGATCTACGACGGCGTGCCCGTGCAGCGCGACATTGATCGAATCCAGGCATGCCGGAGCGGCAGTTGGTACCAAACCGGCTCGTGCAGTCCTGGTTCAGGCGGCGCGGATGGTTGGTTGGCCGCGCGGTTTGGAGGTGAGGGTGCGTCCGTCGGGGGTGGTGAACTCTGCATCCGCGTTGGAGAGCAGCCTGATCTGCCAGTTTTGGCGGTGGATGAGGTGATGGTGGTAACTGCACAGCATCAGCAAATTGTCGAGTTTGGTTTCGCCGAAGCGTCGCCACCAGATGATGTGGTGAGCATCGGCGAATCTGGTGGGCCGGTCGCATCCGGGGTGACGGCAACCGCCGTCGCGGGCGGCGACAGCACGCCACATCGGTAACGGCACGGTTCGTGTTGAGCGGCCGATATCGAGCACACCCGCTTCGGAACGCAGCATCCGGTGCAGCACGCAATCGCACAGGTACGCCTCGG
>JANOKQ010000228.1:0-9366 GCA_031419375.1 Acidimicrobiaceae bacterium | reverse complement strand
GGGGTTGGATGAACTCAAGAAATCATGGACGACGATCCGACAATCGGAGGAAGCACAACGGATGATGTCCGGCGGTTTCGCCATGGGTAAATCGCTGCTGTCGCGAGGTGGCGGGATGCTCGTGGAGCGTCTCGGCCACAGCGGCGGCGGGTCGGTTTCGACGTTGCGGCCGACTGGATGACGCAGCCGTGAAGTTAGTCGACGAGTACCGCGACCCGGTGGCGGCACGCAACCTGGTGGCGCGCATCGTCGACCTCGCCGGCGCCGATCACTTCAAGTTCATGGAGGTGTGCGGCGGGCACACGCACACCATCTATCGCCACGGGATCGAGCACGTGTTGCCCGAGAACGTCGAACTGGTGCACGGGCCCGGTTGCCCGGTGTGCGTGATCCCGATGGGCCGGGTCGACGACGCGATCGCGATCGCCGAGACGCCGGGGGTGATCTTCACCTCGTTCGGCGACATGATGCGCGTGCCCGGCAGTAACGGCAACCTGCTCGGAGCGAAGGCGCGTGGAGCCGACGTGCGTTTCGTGTACTCGCCACTCGACGCACTCAAGATCGCCCAGGACAACCCGGCACGCAGCGTTATCTTCTTCGCTGTCGGGTTCGAGACCACCGCGCCGTCCACGGCGATCACGTTGCTACACGCGCGCGATGCCGGTGTCACCAACTTCTCGGTGTTCTCCAACCACGTCACGATCGTGCCGCCGATCAAAGCGATCCTCGAATCGCCAGATCTGCGCCTCGACGGGTTCCTCGGGCCAGGTCATGTCTCGACCGTGGTCGGCAACCGGCCGTACCGGTTCGTGTGCGAGAAGTACGGCAAACCCTTGGTGACCGCAGGTTTTGAGCCGCTTGACATCTTGCAGGCGATCGTCATGCTGCTGTTGCAGATCCGTCAAGGCCGCTGCGAGATCGAGAACCAGTACACCCGCGTCGTGCGCGACGAGGGCAACCCGCGGGCGCTGAAGGTGCTCGCCGAGGTGTTCGAATTGCGTCCGCATTTCGAATGGCGCGGCCTCGGCTTCATCTCCCAGAGCGCGCTGAAGTTGCGCGACGAGTTCGCACCGTGGGACGCAGAGTTGTTGTACTCGGTACCCGGTGTGCGCGTCGCCGACCCGAAGGCATGCCAGTGCGGGGAGGTGCTCAAGGGTGTGATCAAGCCGTGGGAGTGCAAAGTGTTCGGTACCGCATGCACCCCCGAAACCCCGATCGGCACCTGCATGGTGTCCTCCGAAGGCGCGTGCGCGGCCTACTACAACTTCGGCCGCCTCCACCGCGAAGCAGCGGTCACTCTCGGCCGCACCCGCTGACGGGCCCGGCTGCGGGCCCGGAAGCTGGTCCCGGAAGCTGGTCCCGGAAGCTGGTCCCGAAAGCTGGTCCCGAAAGCTGGTCCCGAAAACGGTGCCGGGTTCAGGCGAACAGGGCCCAGGCGACCAGCGCAATAGTGATCGCCACGGCGGCGAAAACGAAGGCGTAGTCGGCCTTGCGGCGGACCTGTTTGCGATGCGGGTTGAATCCCATGTGCCCAGTATCGTCGGCCGACGTGGAAACCCTCGACGTTCAGCGTCGCGACGGCATCGTCACGATCACCCTTCAGCGGCCGCACCGGAAGAATGCGATCGACGCGGTGATGTGGCGAGAACTGCTCGAAACGTTCCGCACCATCGGGCCCAACGGCGGCGACCGGGCGGTCATCATCACCGGTGCCGGCGGCGAGTTCTGCTCCGGCCAGGACCTCTCCCCGCAGGACGTCGCCGTCGGCGATGCCCCGGATCAGCCGCGCAACCGGCTGGCGAGCATGCGCCATGTTGGCGATGTCTGCCTTGCGTTGCATCGTCTGCCGCAGCCGGTCATCGCCAAGGTGCGCGGGTTCGCTGTCGGGGCCGGATGCAACTTGGCGCTCGGCTGCGATCTCGTTGTCGCTGGGCCTTCGGCGAGGTTCTCGCAGATCTTCGCCCGTCGCGGGTTGTCGGTCGACTTCGGTGGTTCGTGGCAGGTGCCGCGGCGGGTGGGCCTGCACAAGGCCAAGGAGCTCGCCTTGCTGGCCGACATCATCGATGCCGCCGAGGCAGAACGGATCGGACTCGTCAACAAAGTGGTGGCTGATGACCAGCTTGATGCATTCGTCGACGACTGGGCGGCCCGCCTCGCGGCCGGTCCACCGATCGCCCTGGCGCTCACCAAACGGATGCTCGACAACTCGATGAACGTCACCTTCGAACAAGCCCTCGACGACGAGAGCGCATCCCAGGCCGTCAACTTCGGGACCACCGACACCCTCGAGGCGATGACTGCGTTCATCGAGAAGCGGACGCCCCGCTTCGAGGGTCGCTGATCGGTGCGACGCGAGTCGCCCCTGAGATTGGCCTGCCCCAATCGACGCAGGATGCGGGACTAGCGTGAGCGTCATGTGGCCCCCGGCACGCTCGGCGTTGCGTTGCCTCGGGACCTGGCTCATCGGCGCTGTCGCCCTCGTGCCCGGGGTGGCGACGGCAACGGCCGCCGCCCCGCCGGTGCTCCCGGACCCCGTCCCGATCCCGGCGCTGCCGGTGATCGCCGACCCGGACGCCGAGTCGGCCAGGCTGGTCCCTGCCCCGCCGGAGTGCGCGGTGCCGCCCCCCGAGCTGGCGGTCTTCGTCGGCACGCTCGTGATCAACGACGTCAACACGGCCCGCTTCGAGGTGGAGGTGATCCGGTCCGGGTCGATCGACGGCTTCGCAGTGGGTGGCCTGATCGACGTCCGGTACGGAGATGAGACCCGGTTCCTCGACGTTGACACCCGCTACATCGTGGGTGCGGCGATCGATCCCGAGTTCGGTGTCCTCGCGTCGCGGGTTCGTGAGTCGGCGCCACTGTTCGGTGGCAACGAGATTGCCGGTGTCGACGACACCGATGTGGATTGCCCCGTGTTCGAGGATCCGGTTCGGACCCTGATGATCGACAACAGCCCTGTCGAGTCGGGTGTGCTGTCGCCACTCGATGGTGCCTCGGGCAAGATCGTGTGGGCGATCGTGCAGCCGCTCGGCGTCGCCATCTTGATCCTGATCGGCCTGGTTGCGGTGAAGCTGCTGCTGTTCGCTCTCGGTCGCTCGCTCCGCGACCTCGGCCCCAGCGGCGCCGCCGTCCGCGCCGAACGAGCAGCCCGCGCCAACGCCCGCCGCCACCGCACCTACGACGATTTTGACGGGTACGACGACGAGCTCGACGACGGGCTCGATGACGACGGCCGTGACGACCGCGATCTCCAGCCGGCCGGGCGCCGAGCGAGCCTGCTCCGCCGCCTCGAAGAACTCGACCGCGGCTAGCGACGCAGACCCTCGACTGCTTGCGCCGACACGAACGTGGTGTCGGCCGCGGTTGCGTCGCTGGATCAGGCGGCCCGGAACGCGGCGACCGCGTTGGCGCGCAGCTCGTCGACGGCGTGGGCCAGGCCGAGCGGGTCGCGGAACAACGCGCTGCCGGCCACCAACACGTTGGCACCGGCTGCGGCTGCGCCGACCACCGTGACTGGGCCGATTCCCCCGTCGACTTCGACGTCGACCGCCCCCCCGAGGCCGGCAGCTTCGATCATCGCGCGTACCTCGCGGATCTTCGGCTCCATGGTGGCGATGTACTGCTGGCCGCCGAAACCTGGATTGACGGTCATTACCAGCACTAGGTCGACCAGGTCGAGCACGTGGGCAATGGCCGACACCGGTGTGGATGGGTTCAGCGCCACCGCAGCCGTGGCCCCTATGGTGGCGATGTTGGCCAGCGTTCGATGCAGGTGTGGGCACGCTTCGGCGTGCACGATCAGGCGTGAGCACCCTGCCTCGACGTACTCGGCAGCCATCTGATCGGGCGTGTTGACCATCAGGTGGGCCTCGAACGGCAGCGTCGTGTGGCGGCGGGCGGCGGCGATGATTGCTGGCCCGAAGGTGAGGTTGGGCACGAACTGCCCGTCCATCACGTCCCACTGGATGCGGTCGACGCCGGCATGTTCGAGCTCGGCAACCGCATCACCAAGACGGCTGAAATCAACCGGCAGCACACTCGGTGCGATCTCGATCGGCCGGGTGACAGGAGCATGCTGACTGGACACCGCGTGCAGGGTACCGGCACCTACCCTGTGCCGATGTCGTCGTCACCCAAGCGGTCCACGGAGCGTTCACCCGAGACCGTTCGGGTCGCTATCGAGCGGGTGGTCGCCGGCGGTGATGGACTGGCCCGTCATCCCGATGGGCGGGTCGTGTTCGTGCCCGCGGTGCTACCCGGAGAGGTCGTCGATGTCGCTCTCGTGGGTGCCAAACGTGACTTCGCCCGCGGCCGAGTGGTTGAGTTGGTGGAGGCATCGCGACACCGGGTCACGCCGCCATGCCCAGCGCATGTGCGCGGTTGCGGCGGGTGCGATTGGCAACACGTTGACCCCGATCATCAACTTGCGCTCAAGGTCGACATCGTGCGCGAGGCGTTCAGCCGCACCGCACACCTACCCGGTGCCGATGTGGTCGGCGGGGGATCGGTCGGGCCGTGGGAGTACCGCACCTCGATGCGCTTCGCCGTCGATTCCCGCGGCAGGCCCGCGCTGCGCCGCAGCCGTAGCAACGAGATGGTCGACCTCGATCATTGCCTGATCTCGCATCCACTGCTCGACGCGATGCTGGCCGACTTCCGCCTCGTTGATGTATCTCCGACACGGTCGGCACCTCAAGGCCGGACGGGGCGCAGCGGGCCTCGGGGCCGCAACGCCGACAGCAGCGGCGTGGTGCCAGAGGTATCGATGCGGGTGAGCGCGGCGACCGGGCAGCGAACCGCGTGGTGGTCGCCGACCACCGCCAGCGCGACTGGCCTCGACCCCGATGTCGTGACCGGTGACTCCGCCGCGGTCGTCGAACACGTTGCCGGCCACTCGTTTCGGGTGAGCGCACCGTCGTTCTTCCAGTCCGGGCCTGCTGCAGCCGAGCTGCTCGTCTCGGTCGTTCGCGAGCTCGGTGGTCCGGAGCTCGCGGCGGCCCGCACGGTGCTCGATGCCTACGGCGGCGTCGGCCTGTTCGCCGCTACGTGTGTCGCCGCCGATGCCGCGGTACACGTCGTCGAGGGGTCGGCGAGTGCGTGCGCTGATGCCCGGTACAACCTCGCCGACCACAACGCAACGGTGCACGAATCAGCAGTCGAGCAGTGGTCGCCGACTGCGATCGACGCCGCCGACGAGACTGCGGGCGCGGCTGTCGACGTGGTGATTGCCGATCCATCTCGGCAGGGGCTCGGCGCGGCTGCGGCGGGGCAACTGGCGCTCGTCGGGGCGCCGGTACTGATCCTGGTCAGCTGCGATCCGGTGGCACTGGCGCGTGATGCAGTCCTGCTCGGCGCCGCCGGGTATGCGCACCGCCGAACGGTCGTGGCCGACCTGTTCCCCCACACCCACCACGTCGAGGCGGTGACTCGCTTCGAGCGATGTAGGTGAGGTTGGCCACGTGGGCAGACTCGACGTACTCGTCGAGCCGGGTGATCGCCCCGTTGCGCACCCGCACCCGCACCCGCACCCGCACCCGCACCCGCACCCGCACCATCGCCGGGGCATACATGGCGGCAATGACCGTTGTGTCGCCGGATTCGACAGCGGCGAAGAAACGGGTGGCGAGCGCCTCGATCTGCGTCGGCGAGCCTGCTGCGTTCGAGGTGGGAGCTATGGTTGGCGGTACGCGAGTTCGGTCATACAGGCCAGCTTGACAGCACGCGTCAGAGCCGGGCGATGCGGCGTTCCACTCGGACGAGGAAGCGTTCGCGTTCGGCAACGGAACTGCGGTCGATCGTGTACATCGCCAGCCACGTCGTTCGGCAGCGCCTGGCGCACACGACGCGTAGCGAACGAGAGAGGGCGCGCTTGCCGGTCTCGCCCTCAGCGGCGTTGGCGAGCTTCGACGAGCCGTGGCTGGTGACGGCGACGATGGCGCGCACGTTTCGCAGCAGCGGCCGGATTCGGTTCGCTCCGTCCGGCAGATCCCAGGCGACACCGCGCACCAGCACCCTGTCGAACCAGCCCTTCAGCATCGCCGGTTGACCCGACCACCACGTCGGGTAGACGAACACCAGGGCATCGCACCACGCCAGGTTGTCGGCGTAGCGACCGATGTCGGGTCGTCGCTCTGGTTCGATGCGATGGTCGATCATGTGCGCTTCGCGGTCGTGGCGATCCAGCTCGGGGCGGAACCCGTCGGCGTACAAGTCGGACACCCGGACCTCGTGCCCGGCGGCCGCCAGCCCGGCAAGTGTGCGTTGCAATGCGGCACCGATGAGCGACTCATGCGTTGGGTGGCAGAACACGACGTACGCCCTCATAGTCGGGCCCCCTGAGCGCTTCATAGCTTGGCCATGCGCTGTTCGACCCGGTCGAGGAACGCGGCGCGCTGTTGCTGCGTGGTGGTGTCCATCGCGTACAGGCCGAGCCAGGTACCGCGGGTACGAATGCCGGTACTCATCCGTAGGGCGCGCATGATCGTGCGTCGGCCATTGTCGTTGACTGCTTTCACGTACGCCCACGGCGAGCCGTAGGTGCTGATTCCCGCGAGTCGCCGAACATGGGTGAGGCCCGGGCGAACCTTACCGGCCTCGTCGAACACGAACCCCACGCCGGGCACCATCACCCGTTCGAGCCAGCCCTTCAGGATCGCTGGCATCGTGGCCCACCACGTCGGGTAGACGAATACCAGCATCTCCGCTGCGGCCAGGTCGGCGATGTGTGCGATGACCAGCGGGTCGATGGCCGGTTGGTCGCCGTGGTACGCCTCACGCTCGGCGAGCGACATCGCCGCCCGGAAACCCTCGGCATACAGATCGTGCACCACCACCCGGTGGCCCGCGGCTGCCAGCCCGGCGCAGGCCCGCTGGGCGATCGCGTGGGCGAAGCTATCGGGGTTCGGGTTGGCGACGATCACCACAGCACGCATCGCGTCGAAAGCTAGCCGCGCGCTCGCCGGTTCCGGTGGGTGGGATCGGCGCGGGCCCGGCGCAGCGGGACCTCCCCCGCCTATCGTGACGGGGTGAGCTTGGTGGACCGAGACCCCCGGGCGACCGTCACGGTCCGGCTGCCAATCAGCGGCTATCTGATCGCGTTCGTGTACGTCGGTATGTGCCTCAGCATCTCCGGTCCGGCGCTCGGGCACCTCCGTGACCGTGCCGGTGTCGGCATCGGCCTGAGCGGACTGCTGATCGGCGGGCAGGCGCTCGGCTACATCGCCGGGTCGTTGCTCTCGGGCCGCTTCTACGACCACGGCCACGGACATGCGGTGCTCGTGCGCGCCGGGACCGTCGGCGTAGCCGGGCTGGTGGTGCTCACGTTCACGCATCAGTTCTGGGTGATGGTGGCCAGCTTCGTGCTGACCGGCTTGGCTGCGGCGATGATGGACGTCGGCGGCAACACGCTTGTCGTGTGGAGCTGCCCGCCCGGGCGGGTCGGCTCGTCGCTCAACGCGCTGCATCTGTGCTTCGGCATCGGCGCGCTGGCCACCCCGCTGGTGGTGGGCCGCTCGATCGATGTGTTCGGCAACCTCTCCCTGATGGTCGGCCTGGTCGCCGTGGTGCTCGTGGCGATGACCTGGCGCGTTCATGGCGTAGCAGCACCCACTCGCCGACAAGCTGCCGGCCACGATTCCGGCACCGGTTCATCGCCGCAAGCCCTCCTGCTGGTGTGCGTGTTCTTCTTCGTCTACGTCGGTGCCGAGGTCACCTTCGCCGGCTGGCTGTTCACCTATGGCGAGCAGCGTTTCGTCGACGATCGTGGCGCGGCGAGCCTGCTGGTGTCGGTGTTCTGGACCGGGTTCGTGGTCGGCCGTGTCATCGCCGTGTGGCTTGCCCGAGTGATGTCTGCGGCTTCGCTGCTCGTCAGCTCGTGCCTGCTGGCGACGGTGACCAGTGTCGTGCTCGGTGCGGGTGATCGTTCCGGCGCGGTGGTGTGGGTGGCGACGGCGCTGACCGGATTGTTCCTCGGTCCGCAGTTCGCAACCATGATGGCCTACAGCGACGAGCGCCTGCACCTGACCGGGGCGGCGACGGCCCGGCTCGTGGCTGCGGCGGGGCTGGGTGGTCTGGTGCTGCCGGTGGCCACCGGCTGGCTGCTGCAACGGCGAGGCGCTGGGGCATTGCCGTTCACGGTGGCGGCCGCGTGCCTGGCCTCGCTCGTCGCCGCAGGCGCAGTGATCGCCGCCGCGCGTCAGCGTCCCCCGGTCACGTCGATGAACGCGCCGGTCACATAGCTCGCTGCCGGTGACGCCAACCAAATGACGGCGGCGGCAACTTCGGCGGGCGAACCGGACCGTTGCATCGGCACGGTCGGAGTCATCCGCTCGACCCTTCCAGCGGTGGCGGCGAGGTGGAAGTCGCTCTCGATCAGACCTGGCCGCACTGCGTTGACGCGAATGCCGTCCAGCGCAAGCTCCTTCGACAGCCCGATCGTCATCGTGTCGAGCGCGCCTTTCGAGGCGGCGTAGTGGACCCATTCGTTGGGCCCGCCGAGCACCGCTGCCTTCGACGAGATCGTCACGATCGACCCGCCCCCGCCCCCGGCGCGTGTGGACATCCGCCGCGCCGCCTCGCGACAGCACACGAACGCGCTCGTGACGTTGACCCGCCACAGCCGCTCGAGCATCTCGCCTGTAACGGTGCCGATGCCCCCGTAGCCGCCGGCCATGCCGGCGTTGTTGACCACGACATCGAGCCTGCCGAAGTGTTCGTCGGCTGCGGCGAACATCCCCACGATCGCAGCCTCGTCGCCAACATCGGCACGGTGCACCAGGACGGCGCATCCCCGTTCACGGAGCTCGCCGGCAAGTAGCTCGGCTGCATCTGCACTCGATGCGTAGTTGAGCACCACGTCGTGGGTGAGCGATGCGGCGCGAGCGATCGCGGCACCGATGCCGCGCGAGGCACCGGTGATCATCATGACGGGTCGCGCCGCAGCGCCCGTAGGGGAAATGGGGTCTTCATGCATCGGCGGGCCGTCTCCTGATCAGTCGTTCGCGGATACCCGGCCACTCTGACGGGATGATCGAATACGTTGCAGTGTCGCGTGGCGTACCGGGTTCGGTGGTGTGGCCCATCGAGGCGCGGTGGTTGCGCAGCACGCCTTCGAAGTTGGCTCCAAGACGCTCGATCGCCATGCGGCTGCGCGTGTTGCGGGCGTCGGTGCAGATCGCCACGCGGTTCACGTTCCACACATCGAAGGCGTGGGTGAGCAGCAACAGCTTGGCGTCGCTGTTGACCGGGCTCCGTTGCGCGGCGGCGCTCAGCCATGTGCCGCCGATCTCCACCTCGACCGGGTTGCCGCGGTCCGGCCACCAGACGATGTTCATGTACCTCGTGCAGCCGACCACGCTGTCGTCGGCC
>JANOKQ010000227.1:0-1877 GCA_031419375.1 Acidimicrobiaceae bacterium | reverse complement strand
GCCCCGATCACCATCAGCGTGTCCCGCTCGTCGCGACCCTCGGCCGCCCACAGCGCCATGCCGAGGGCGACGATCAGCGCAACGAGCGCCAGCACGCCGGCGATCGTGCCCAGGCGCAGCCACGTGGTGCCCATCCCGAAGACACAGCACGGCATGTAGACGTTGACGAGGCGCTGCGCCGGATCGAACTCGGCGAACACCGCTGATTCGCCCTCGACCCCCGGTACGGCCCGATAGATCGACGCCATGTCGCTTGAGTCGGGGTCGCTCGCGGCGCGGCCGAACAGCACCGCCGCATCGCTGTCCAGGCCAAGTTCGGTCGCGGCGCTCGGCGTCACCATCGCCCGCGAGTACCCGAAGCCGAGTCCGGGCCGCACGACCACCTCGACCTCGCCCCACTCGGGCGGGATCAACACCTGCGGGCCGTACACCTGCGGGCCGTGCGGCGCCGGTACCACCACGAATGCGCCGTGTGCGGCGAGCTGCTCCCGCTCGGCTGCGGTGAAGCCCATCAACGCCAACAGTTCGGCGGTGGCCACCAACGCTTGACCTGACGCGACGGACGGCGCCGAGGCCCACGTCACGTCACCGACGATCGACTCGACCCGGTCGCGGAGATCCGGCATCAACTCCTCTGGATCAATCGTCACCGGCGCACCGCCACCCCGGTCGAAGCCGTAGCCGCTGAACTCGAGCACATCGGCCGCCGAGCCCGTGGAGCCCCAATAGCGCTCGTTCGCCAACTCCTGCTCGATGGCGGCTGCGGCGGCCGTGCCCACTGCGCCGACAGCGACGATCGCGGCGAGCAAGGCAGCCGAGCGGGACCGGTGACGGCCAAGACTACGAGTGGCGAGCATGGCTACACCGCGCCGGCGCGCGCCCACGGCAGCGATGGCATCCACGACGAGGGGGCTGAGGCAGCACACGCCGACGAGCATCGCCACCGCCCCGGCAGCGCCAAGGATTGCGGCCACCGCCAGATCGCCACTGGTGTTGCTTGCCGAGCGCCCGGCGGCGACGGCGAGGAACATCACAGCCAGGCCACCCCCGAGGGCCGCCGAGCCAACCGGGAGCATCCGGCGGCGGACGGGCGGGACCGGGCGGCGGCCGCCGAGTGCGGTGAGCACCGAGGTCGAGGCGAGCGACCGGGTCGGCACGATCGCAGCAACGGTGGCGACCGCGATCGCACTGACCGCGATCACCATCCAGTCGACCGGGAACAGCGCGAGCCGGCCGTCGTTGCGGAAAACGTGTCCGAACCGGCCGACGACCGCGACCGCGGCTACGCCACCGGTGACCACTCCGGCGAGGCCGGTCCAGGTGCCCTGCAGCGCGAGGTAGCGGCGCAACAGCGACGGATCAGCGCCGGCCGCGCTGAGCTGACCGATCGCGACCAACTGGCGGCGGCCGCTGACTGCGAAGGCGGCTGCGACCACGATGCCGAGCACACCCATCAACAACACTCCGAAAATCCACCCCAGCAGGAGGTCGAGATCATTGCTGGTAGCCGGTTGCGGAACTTCGATGGAGAGCCAGATGTCGTACGTTTCACCGCTCCCCGGGTCGGTGACCGAGTACACGATCTGAGGGAGCCCCCGCCCCTCGTTCACTCCGGAGTCGCCAGGGGGCACGACGAACGCGGGACCCTCGAGCAAAATCTCGTTCAAGATCGCCTGCGGACGGATCACCGACAGATCGAAGCCGGGCGCCAGAAGGGCTGGATAGCGGCTACCCCAGCCGACCCCTACCTCGCCGAGCCCGACCACGGTGAACATCTGCGCCGGACGCACGAGGCTGAGCGTGTCGCCTAGACCCACGCCGAAGCCGACGGCGAGCGCAGGGTCGAGCAGAACCTCATCCGCCGAGGCCGGCTGGCG
>JANOKQ010000226.1:0-2146 GCA_031419375.1 Acidimicrobiaceae bacterium | reverse complement strand
AGTACCGGCACGCCGAACATCAGCACCGGGACCCTGATCAGCGGCGCCTCGGTGCTCGAGCGGGCGGCGTTGACCACGACCACCGTGCACCACAACCCGTGACTGATGAACATGACGACAGCGGCACCGAGAGCCGCGACCGACACGGTGTCGGCCCGATCAGCGAGGCGCAGCAACTCGGCCCGCCTGGCACCATCGCCGAGAGCCGAACGAAATATGAACGTCGACACACCGCTCATGAGCGCGAGCGCACCCCAACCAACGTGTCCGATGATCATCAGCACCACAAAGGGTTGCTCCGGAATACGGCGGCGGTGACGCTGCTGCGGGGCACGCAGCTCAGGCCGCACCACACCGAACATCGTCGGAACCCCCACCGCGTCTGGATGGGTGATCTCCAGTCGGCGGCGAGCCAACAGGCGATGCACCGACCATGCGGTCAGAATCATCGGCAGCACTCCGACGATCAGCCATCCCGAGGCAACACTCGTGTCGGAAGCAACGGCGATGAACGTCTGGGGCGTATCGCTATCAGGCGACGGCGCTGACCGGTTCCACGTGTCGACGAGCACGTACATCGCACCCACTTCGAGCGCGCACCACGTCCACGGGATCAACCTCGCCCGTCCGAGACGGTGCATCACCCGCGCCGAGGTGTTGATCGCGACGAAGCTCACCGCCGCCACAAGCGCCAACGTGACTGCGGGACGCAACGACTCGAGGTTGCCCTTGAACACCCCGAACTCACGCGCCGCGACGGCAATCGCCACCAGTGCCGGGTAGCCAGCCCATCGCAGCGCGCCGTTGCCGATCGTGCCCGCCGCGGCACCGCCGAGCGCTGAGTTCGCACCAGCCACCCGAGCACTCCACCATGCGGCTGAAACCACGGCGAGTATCGCCATCAGCCACGTGGCAAGCAGCACCGAGCGGACATCGGCCATCGTCATCGACACCTGGCCATAGTCGTTGTCGGCAAGTTGGTTCCCGACGAGACGCAAGCGACTGGCGAGCGCGGCGACCAGCATCACAAACACGATCCGGCTGGTCACCATGCACGCGGCCGGCACGAGGAGACGCAACCGCGGCGGGTCCGGTGGCGAAACCAACTGCGGTGCGGACGCCGGAGCCCGTCTGGGGCCTGGGGCGTCGGGAGTGCGCTCGGCGACAGCCAGCGCACCGGCGCGGGTTGGGCTCGTGGCCAGGGTGGGCCCAGCTGGCGTGGCCGGCGACCGGGTCCACGTCGGCGGAGCCGTAGGCGCCAGCGCGGGGATGAGTGCGAGCGCCGGCAGCGATGGCCGGTTGGGCAGCATCGGCCGCAACGCAGGTCCAGACACAGGCAGCACCGCGAACGGCTCGGGCGGGGTGTGATCGGGCGGGGTGTGATCGACGGCCGGACCGTTCGGCGCCGGAAGGCCAGATTGGACGTCGTGCATCCTGGTGTATCGGCTGATCTGACCGCCGGCTGAAGCCGCTCACGCATCTCGGGGTGCCGTTCACGACGCCTCGGACATGGACCGCGGGGCTATCGTCGTCGGTCATGCGCGTCGATTCGAACTTCTTCTGCACGGTCCCGATGCCCGACGCGGGCGACCCAGGCATCGCCAGCACCGCCCGCCGGTACGGCAACGACGACGTACTCGCCTGCTACGAGAACCTGATCGATTGGGCCAAGACCGCCGACCAACTCGGCTTCGACACGATGTGGCTCACCGAGCACCACTTCCAACACGAGGGTTACGAGGTGTTGCCGAACCTGATCATGTTCGGGTTGCATCTCGCCCATCTCACCAAGGATCTGCGCTTCGGGCAGATGTTCAACGTCGTGCCGCAGTGGCATCCGCTGCGCCTGGCCGAGGACTTCGCGCTCGCCGACATCATCACCGGTGGGCGGATGGAGTTCGGCGTCGGCCGCGGCACCGTGCCACGAGAAGCGTGGTCGCTCGGCACCGTCGTGGCCAGTGGCGACAACGCGATGTCGGCCGAACACGACCGGATCAACCGCGAGGTCTTCGAAGAGGCGATGGAGGTGATCAAGCTCGCCTGGACACAGGAGCGGTTCAGCTACCGCGGCAAGCAGTTCACGTTCCCGCCCGACGACGTACCCGATCGCGGCTCCACCGTCGGCGACCTCACCCTCATCCCCAAG
>JANOKQ010000225.1:0-1740 GCA_031419375.1 Acidimicrobiaceae bacterium | reverse complement strand
CGGGCGAGGTGTGACCCGAGGCAGCGGTGAAAGCCGCTCGCAAAACCGATGTGGGCGTTCGGGTTGCGGTCGAAATCGACTTCGAGCGGGTTCGGGAAGACGGCGGCGTCTGCATTACACCCCGCCCACGACACCATGATGTGCGAACCGGCCGGCACCATCGTGCCACTCGGCAGCGTGAGATCGGCGACGACTCGACGGGTCCCTTCAACCACCGGTGACTCGACACGCATCAACTCCTCGACCGCACTCGGGAGCACTGACGGGTCAGCGACGATGCGGGCTCTGTGCTCCGGATGGCGTGCGAGGAAACTCAAGAAGCAGGCCAATGAGCCAGCGACCGTGTCGAGTCCGGCGATCATGAGCAGGCCGAGGATGTCCAACACCTCCTGGCGGCCCAGGCGCTCGCCGTCGACCTCCGCGTTGAGCAACCAACTCGTCATGTCGTCGCGCGGGGTCGCTTCTTGCTCGCGGGCGTCAAGGTCTTCGGTGAAGTATTTCTGCATCCAGATGACGGCTTCCATCCGCTGCCCCATGATTTGTTCTGGCGTCAACGTGTCGGCCCGGTCCGTGCCAAGAATGCGGTTCTTGAAACCGATGAACGAGTCACGATCTTTCATCGGCAGTCCCATGATCGACAGGAACACTGTCGACGGCAGCAGCTCACACCACTGCTTGTAGGCCTCGACAGAGCCGGTATCGATGAACGCATCGATCATCTCGTGGGCGTACTGACGGATCTGGCCTTCGAGTGACGCAATCCGGCGCGGCGCGAAGACCGGGTCGAGCAGACGGCGGTATTTGCGGTGCTCGTCCCCATCGAGGCCGAGCGGGATCGCGGCCCGAGTGCTGCCGAGGTACGTCACTCCCTGGCGTACGTCGTGATGCTTGTTGAGGAACAGCACGTCCTCCATCGAATACGCCGAGTACATGCCTGGAGCGTGATGCTCCACCGGGCAGTTGGCAGCCAGATCGGCGTACATCGGTTGCGGCGCTGTGCTTGCGCGAGCCTGTGTCCGCTCGGGGCTTCCGAACGAGTAGGCCAGCAACCCATCGGACATCGCGTACTGCGCCTGCATTGCTGCAAATATCTCTTCGTCAGTCATGGAAGCTCCTAGCTTTCAATTTCCGAGGTATCGCAGGAAGACGTCGCCGCTTTGCAGCTCGCCCGATGTCCCGTCGAAGATGATCTCGCCTCGACTGAGCACGTATGCCTTGGCCGACATGGCCAGGGCCCTGGCGACGAATTGGTCGACGATCAGCAATGACGAGCCGGCCGCCGCGGCGCCGGCGAGAAATGTAAAGATCTCATCGACGACGATCGGAGCCAGGCCGAGCGACGCCTCATCGACCAGGATCAACCGTGGATTGCGGGCGTACGCCCTGGCCATCGACAACATCTGCTGCTGACCACCCGACATCGTCCCCGAGCGTTGCGTCAGTCGTTCACCAAGGATCGGAAAAGCCGCGACGGCCCGTTCGATGGCTGCCGCCTCGTCGCCGGGTGCCGCCTGGAGTTCGAGGTTCTCCTTGACGGTCAGCGAGCGAAAGATCCCCCGACCCTCAGGGATGTGGCACAACCCGCGGGCCGCTCGCTTGTTGGGCGACAACCGGGTGACGTCGGCTCCGTCGAGATGCACCGCCCCAGCAGTCGGCCGAATCAGACCGGAGATGACTTTCAGCAGGGTGGTCTTGCCTGCTCCGTTGGGTCCGAGTAACGCCGTCACCGACCCGGCAGGT
>JANOKQ010000224.1:0-4436 GCA_031419375.1 Acidimicrobiaceae bacterium | reverse complement strand
AGAGCACCCAGGAGTTCATGATCCGGGCGACACCGATCGGGTCGCGTAACTCCCGGCGTAGCTCGAGCACCTCCTGGTGACGGGTGACGGCGAGGTGCGGTTCCCACGAAGCGTCTCCAGTTCGGCGAGGTTGTTGAGCGCGGTGGCCAGGCGGTTGTTGTCGTGCCGATCGCGGAAGATGGTTGCAGTCTCGGACCAGCATCGCTCGGCGTGCACGAGGTCGCCCTGGAAATAGGCGACGCTGCCCAAGTTGGACAC
The DNA here is from genome assembly GCA_031419375.1 of Acidimicrobiaceae bacterium. GTDB lineage: Bacteria > Actinomycetota > Acidimicrobiia > Acidimicrobiales > Ilumatobacteraceae > VFMC01. The sequence continues at coordinate 4,178 of JANOKQ010000224.1, read as the reverse complement.
CGCGCCGCCGATCAGTTCAGTTTCGCCCAGTTCCACCCCGAGGTCACGGCTGTGCGTGTACCAACCGATCGCCGCTGCGTACTGGCCTCGGCCGATGTCGGCGTTGCCGATGTGCCGACACGCCCGGGCGATCCCGACCCGGTCTAGAAGCGCCTCCGAAACCCCCAGGGCTGCCCGTTGTCGGGTGCTCGTCGAGCGCCCATTGCAGCGCAGCACGGAAGTTGTCATGCTCGACCTCGACCCGGTCGTGGCACGCCGTTTGGTCGACCTGGGTGAAACCCTCCTCGGCCGCGTGGGCGCGCGCGGTGAAGTAAACGGCATGATTGGCGTGGGTCGTCGGGTCGTCGGGGCGTCGCCGGTCAGGGTGAGCTCGTCGGCGGCAAACTCGCGGACGGTTTCGAACATCGCCAACCGGCTGTCGCCGGAGGTTTCGCTCCGTTGCACGAGGTGGTGTTCGACGAGAGCGGCCAGTTCGTCGACGACCAAGGCCGAATCGGTCGCGCGCACCGCTTCGGCTGCGGCGAGGGTCGATCCGCCGACGAACAGCGAGAGCGAATGCAGCACACGCCGTGCGTCGGTGGTCATGGCTTCGTGGCTCCAGGAGATGGTGGCGGGCATCGGCATGAAAGCGCGGTTTGACCGCGCGTGCCCTGGCGAGGAACAACGCGACGGCGTCGTCGAGGTCGTGCCCGGTGCCCATTTCGACAACGCCGAGGGCGCGGCCACGGTGCCTACCGCCAGGTCCGGGTCGTCGACGGCGGCGAGGTCGGTTGTGACGGGGGCCTCGGCCGGGGACCGTCGTGGACGGAGGGCGCGGCTAGCCGACGTGGGGCTTGAGGAGCACCAGCGGGATCTCGCGCTCGGTCTTCGACTGGTATCCGGCGTATCGCTTCTGGCTGTTCGTGACGAGCGGCCACAGTCGGGCGCGCTCTGTTGCGTCGGCGACATGCGCGGTCATCGCCTGTGCCGGCTTGCCCTTGAACGAGACCATCACTTCGGGATTGTCGCGGAGGTTGAGGAACCAGGCCGGATGCGTGTCGTCACCACCGCGCGACGCGACGATCACGATTGCATCGCCGTCCTGATACGGCGACGTCAACATCACCGCCCGCGGTTTTCCAGACTTGCGGCCGGTGGTGGTGAGCTCAAGCACGGGCATGTTGCCGGCGTCCCATCCGATCCGTCCGAAACTGGCTGTGAGCAGCACGCGGTGCACAGCGTTCATCGTTTTCAAGGCGAAGTCACTCGGCATGAGCGCGACGCTACTCGAGCCCGGACGTTGCCATTCGGAGCAGCCCGGCGTCTGCGCGCACGGCAGCTTGGATCGCGGTTCGACCTTGGCAGTTATGGTTGGCACGGATGCCCGATCCGCACGATTCGTATCCGGCGGGGTTCTTCCTGCGGGCCGACGAGACCGCCGATGCCTCGTTCTACGAGCCCGATCGGTTCGTGACGCACATCGACGACGGGGCGATCGCAGCGGTCGGTCGGCTGTACCGACACCTCGGTCTCGATGGTCGGGTGCTCGATCTCATGTCGTCGTGGGTCTCGCACTTCGTTGATTCCCCTGCGGAGCTTGTTGTGCTCGGCATGAACGAGCGGGAACTGCTCGCCAATGCCGCTGCGACGAGCGTTGTTGTCCACGACCTCAACGCGGATCCCCGCTTGCCGTTCGATGACGACAGCTTCGATGCCGCGACCTGTTGCGTGTCCATCGACTACCTCGTCCGGCCGATCGATGTGCTGCGCGATGCTGCGCGCGTGGTGGTCTCCGGCGGAACGGTGGTGTGCACCTTCTCCAACCGTTGCTTCCCGACGAAGGCGGTGCGCGGTTGGCTGACGCTCGACGATGCGGCGCGAAGTCGGCTGGTTGCCGAGTACTTCACGCTTGCCGCTTGCTACAACGGGGTGCGCCTCGCGCTCTGCACCCCACCGCACACGATCGGCGATCCGCTGTACGCCGTCTGGGCGACCGTCGTATAACAGCAGGCGCGGTTCGCCCCATCAGCGGTCGAGCGCAGCTTTCAATGCGGCGGCCGCCAAGGCGTTGGCCGATTTGCCGTCGTCGAGGAAGTCGGCGAGGGAGAAGAAACCGTGGAACATGCCGCCGAAACGGACGTGGCTGGTCGCCACACCGAGCGCCGCAAGGCGCGCCGCGTAGGCGTCGCCCTCATCACGTAGCGGGTCGAACTCGGCGGTCAATACCAGGGTCGGGGGCGATGCCGCAAGGGCCTCGTCGCTGCCGAACAGCGGCGACACCCGAGGATCGGTCGGCGACCCTGCTCCACCGGACAGGTAGTGCTTGATGAACCAGGACATCCCGGCCTTGCCGAGGAAGTAGCCGACCTCGTTGTCGGTGTAGCTCGGGTGTGTTTGCGTGCAATCGGTCACGGGGTAGACGAGCAGTTGGAACACCAGCGGCACAGGCGCGAGTTGCGCCACGACCGCAGCCAGGTTGGCGCCGGCGGAGTCGCCGCCGATCGCGATTCGGTCGGGCCGGCAGCCGAGCGACGCGGCATTCGCGTAGGCCCACCTGGTTGCCGCGACCGCATCTTCCAGGCCGGCCGGGAAGGGGTGTTCCGGGGCGAGGCGGTACTCGATGCTGAGCACGCAGTGGCCGCTGCCATTGGCCAGGGAGCGGCACACGTTGTCGTGCGAATCGAGGTCGCCGATCACCCAGCCGCCGCCATGGAGGTAGACGATCAGGCCCGAGTTGGTGCGGTCGTTCGGCCGATACAGGCGCGCAGCCACTCCGTCGGCGTCGAGATCCGAGATACTGAAAATCGCCTCGCTCGGCGGGCGTTGGCGGCCGGCGCGGACCGCCCTGGCCTCGTCTGGTGTCGACGCTTCGACCGGCGGGTCGCCGAGCGAGGCAATCAGTTGAAGCAGCGAGACGGCTTGAGGGTGTAGCGGCATGGTCACAGTGTGCCAACGGCGATCGGTGCGCCGGTGTGCCGGTGCCACCTAATGGGAGTCGACCAGCTGGAGTGAGAGGCTGGTTCCGAGCCGCTGGTCGGTGAGCACTTCTGTCACCTGGAATTCGATTCCTGGTGCAGTGTACCGAAAGCCCGGCTAGGCACGGCTAGCCATTGACGTCCGCACGGTGGCTACTCTTCGCCTCATGGATGAACTCGGAGCCTTGTACGGCGACGGGGCGCGTCGGCTGCAGGACAGCTTCGACAGTCGGAGACTCGCCGACCGGCTTCATGCCGTCACCCTGCACGACGAGTTGACCGATGGCGATATCGAGCTGATCAGCGAGCAACGCTCGGTATTGGTCGCGACCGTTGACGCCGACGGTTGGCCGGACGTGTCGTACAAGGGCGGTGAATCGGGGTTCGTGCGAGTGCTCGATCGTCACACGCTCGAGTTCGCGAGCTTCGACGGCAACGGCATGTTCCGTACGCTCGGCAACATCATCGACACTGGTCGCGTTGCGTTGTTGTTCGTCGACACCCGACGTCCGTTCAGAGTCCGTTTGCACGGCACCGCAGTGGTGTTGACCGACGCCGCCACCATCGCCGACTACCACGGGGCCCAGGCGGTGGTGCGTGTCGCGCTCGGCCGTGCGTTCCCGAATTGCGGTCGTTACATCCATTCGGGTGACGACCTGTCTGCCGACATCCCGCGGCCTGGCCACGAGCCGCCGACGCCCGAGTGGAAGACCTATGACGTGTTCGCCGACGTACTCCCCGAACAACCTCTCGACCGACCATTGGAGTGAGCCGCCGCGCTTCTCGCGTGTCAGTCGCGCGACGAGACACCTTTGGGTGCGCTCTGCTTCATGAACCCGAACATGTAGCCAGCGACGCGGCGCATCTGAATCTCTTCGGCGCCTTCGGTGATGCGATAGCGGCGGTGGTGGCGATAGATGTGCTCGAACGGCTTGTGTCGCGAGTACCCAAGGCCGCCGTGCACCTGCATCGCGCGATCTGCCGCCTCGCAGCACAAACGGTTCGACCAGTAGTTGCACATCGAGACCTTGTCCGAGACGGAGAACGCGCCCTGCGTGTCCATCAGCCATGCCGTCTTGTGGATCAGCGCCCGCAGCATCTCGCACTGCGTCTGCAGCTCCACGAGGGGAAACTGGATCGCCTGGTTGGAAGCGAGCGGCTTGCCGAACGGCTTGCGCTGCTTTGCGTACTCGATCGATTCGTTGATGCAGAACTGCGCCGCCC
>JANOKQ010000223.1:0-8861 GCA_031419375.1 Acidimicrobiaceae bacterium | reverse complement strand
GTCAGCGAATTGGTGGGATGAGCACGCTCTGGTCTGAGGTCGCTGGGCTGCCCATGAGACCGCGACCGGCGACGATCAGGGTGACGGCATCGTCGGTGAGCAGCGCGACGGGGGTTGGACCTCAGGTGACTCGGATCCATGACGATGACGACGTGCCGATCTCGTAGCGGCTTTCGACCCGTTTGGCGACGATGCCGGGTCCGTCGTCGAGAAGGGCGACCGCTTCGTCGATCGTCGTGAGCGGGCTGGTTCGCCAGCCCGGCCCGTCGAGGCGGAGGTCGTCGAGCTGTCGGCGGCGGAGCTCCCACGGCAGCGACGAGATCGGCCGACCGTCGACCCACACCACGTCGAACGCCATAAACACGACGGGCGCGGTCCTGGCCGCGTTTCGAGCGCCGCTGTCGCTCGCGATCCGCAGTCGGCGGACAAGGCCGGTCCGATCGTGTCGCACCTCGCCGGTGAGCGGGTCGATCGGCACGATCACGCCATCGAGGATCAGCTCGCGGTGGCCGAGCGCGCGGCCGACCCGGCGGACCTCGGGAAACCTGAGCGAGATGTTCTCGCCCGTCTCATCGGTGATGACGACACGGCCGGTGTCGTCGGTGACGAGGGCGCGGATGCCGTGCCATCGTGTTTCATAGGCCCAGCCATCGTCGTCGGGAAGCTCTCCGTCGGTGGCAGTCATCGGGATGACGCCGATCGGCACCCGTACTCGACGATCATCGTCGGGCGGGTCCATGCGGTGGATCAGCCAGTCGCCGCTGCCGCGTATCGAGAACAGGGCGTACTTGCCCGACACTCGTGTGCCGTCGAGAGTGAAGACGACCTTGCGGTCCTCCCACTTGTGAGTCTCGTAGGTGCCAGTGTCCCACGTGGTCATCCGGCCGGTGCCGTAGCCGGGGTCGGAGTCGTCACCTTCGTAGTCGAGGAACTCAAGCGAGTGATCCTCGGTGGCGACGGCGAGCCGGTTCTCCTTTGGGTTCCAGGGGATACCGCGTGGCAGCGCCCACGAACGCAGCACACCGTAGTGCTCGAGCCGGAGATCCCAGTGCAGCCGGGTCGAATCGTGCTGTTGGATCACGAAGCGGCGATGCTCGGCCATGCGGCCAGTCTGCCCGGCTGGAAGTCGTGTTGAACACGACTTCCAACTGGGGCGGGGGTCAGCCGGCGGGGCACCAGAGGCCGACGACGCTGCCGTCGGGGTCCGACGATATCGGCGAACGACGGTCCGTTGTCCATCGATGTCGCCCGGCATCACGACCGAGCCGCCGGCAGCGGTGACGGCGTCGCACGCTGCAGCGACATCGGGAACCTGGATGTTGAACGGCGCGTGGTTTGGTCGCTCGCTCCCGTGTCGGCGATGCCGCCGCCGTGCGGTGCGTCGTTGCCAAGGTTCACCATCGAGTAGTCGGGCATCGAGTGATCGAACGACCGACCGAAACCGAACCGCAGAACATCCGTTTGCCCATCTCGACACAGTGCGTGGCCCGGTTGCTGTCGGTCGGGGTTGGGGTGCTGCGGGTAAGCGAGTGCGGCACGCCGAATTCCTGACGGCCGCAGCAGCCAGAGTCTTGGCCTGCGAGGCCGGCCGACGTAGGTGCCGGTGATCTCGCATTGGTCGTTGGCAAGGTGCTGATTGCCTCGATCGTCCAGACAATCAGCGGGTTCGGGTTCGCGTTGCTATGCGGTCCCTTGATGACGTTGGCCGTCGACACCCGCGCAGCGGTCGTGGTGAGCACGCTGGCCGGGGTTGTGGTCTTGACCGTTCCGGCGTTGACGTTGCGGGCGGATGCCGACCCGCTCCTCACTCGCCGGCTCACGATCGCCAGTATGTCGGCATGCCACTCGGGCTGTTGATCTTCGAGGTGGTCTCCGAAAAGACGATGATGTGACTACTCGCCGGGTCCGTGATCATCGCCGTGTCCCTGTTTTGCCCGGGGCCTCGATCTTCACCGCGCCAGCGCCGCTTGGAAGCCGGGCCTGGGCCGATCAGCACACTCAACGCCGATCCCGCAGCACCGAGTCGCTCGACCGCGACCCGCCGCGGCTACCCACGGTTTAGCTTTGACCCGTCCTCATGACGGACTCGTGGAGCACGCCTCGCGGAGTGTGCGAGCCCGCGGCGCTGCCGCAGTGAGGAAGCGATAACCATGCCTCCGACCGATATCGAGTCCGCCTGGCCGAGGCATCCCGGTTATCAGGTCACGGCGACGCCGCGCTGTTGAGGGCAGTGGTCGTGGTCATTCGGCGCGTGGCCGATGTTGCTGTCGTCTCGTGTCGCTGCATCCTTTGGCGGCGAACCACGGACCCCGTGGACAGCCTCAACGGTCGAGCCAAGGTCAGCGCCCAGGGAGCTGCTCGCCCCGTAGCGACCACGAACGGTACGATGAACCGGTGGAGGTGCACCCGCTCGATCTGGTCGATGACATGTTCGACTTGGCCGTCGAGATGCGCCGCGAGCGTGCCCGACGTGAGGCCCCTGATCTCGACGATGTGGCCGTACACGCGATCGTGAACGCATGGCTCCGGTCGCGGCCAGCGGCACCGATCGGCGACAGCACGGGTGTGGCCGGCACATGGCCGCGCCGATGACGGCACTGCTTGATTCGCTCTCGGCGGTGACTGAAGATCTGCATGAGCTGAACCGCCCGTTCGCCCTTATCGGCGGGCTGGCCGTGTCGCTTCGAGCCGAACCGAGGTTCACTCGCGACGCCGACCTCGTAGTGTCCGTCGGATCCGACGCCGACGCTGAGCTGATCGTCAACGCATTGCTGGCCCGCGGGACGCCGTTGAGGCTGTGGTGGAGCAGATGGCGCTCGGCCGGCTCGCCACGGCGAGATTTCGTTCGCGCATAGCCGACGGTGTCATCGTCGACTTGTTGTTTGCATCCAGCGGTATAGAACCCGAGATTGCGGCCGAGGCCGAGGTGCTGACCGTTGCGCGGGAACTCCGGATGCCAGTCGCCCGCGTTGGTCATCTGATTGCGCTCAAGCTGCTGTCGTACGACGCCGATCGGCGCCGCCAGGATCTCATCGATCTCGACGAATTGAAAGCGGTCGCCCTCGACGGCGACTGGGCGCTCGCGGTCGCTTCCTGTCGGTTGATCATCGAGCGCGGCTACCACCGCGGTCGTGATCTGATGCAACTGCTTGCAAACCTGCGGGCGTAGCGACCGCCACGTCGCCGAGGCCTGACTCCGGCCCATCAACGCGTGTTCAACGAGGAGATGGCCGGGTGCGAGTACCCGACGAGGCTGCAGTCGCCGACGTTCTCCCCGATCCTCGGGGTGCTGCTCGAGTTCGGGAATGAGGAGCAGAAGCGTCGGCACATTCCAGCGATTCTGAAGGGCGAGGAGATCTGGATGGATGCAGTTCCTCTCCGAGCCAAGCGGTGGTTCCGACGTCGCTGGTGCGCTGACCACGGCGGTTCGCGACGGGGACGAATGGATCCTCAACGGTTCGAAGATCTGGACCACCGGAGCGTGGTGGTCCGACTGGGCGCTGTGCCTGGCCCGCACAAACTGGGATGTCCCGAAGCATCGCGGACTCACCGTGTTCATGCTCCCGGTGCGCCAACCGAGCATCGAGGTGCATCGCATCGAGATGTTGAATGGCAACCGCTAGTTCTGTCAGGAGTTCATGACCGACGTGAGCATCCCGGACGCTGATCGAATCGGCGACGTCGACCAGGGATGGACGGTCGGGACGCGCTGGATGTACCACGAGCGGAGGCTGTACAACTCGCCGTACACGTCGATCCCCGTTGTGAGCGGCTTCGGTGCGTCTGATAGCTCGTCGCCGGTCGCCGTCGCCCGCGACGCGGGCCGACTCGAGGACCCTGTCGCCCGCGACCTGATCGGTGAATCGAGGATGCTGTTGCTCGCGCGACAGGCACTCGGACCTCGGAGCAGACGGACTGTGCGGACGGTCACCACAACCTCTTTTTTTTGCCAAGGTGAGGGTCGCGAGTTCGAATCTCGTCATCCGCTCCACGAACACGCAGGTCAGCGCCCCAACCGGGGCGCTGACGGCGTTTTCAGGGCTCTCGGGTTTGCCCATCATGCCCATCATTTGCCCATCAACTCGCGGCCATGCTGCGCCGACGCACGGTTTATGCAGGGATCGGTCCGCCAACGCAGCATCGGCTCGTTCGAACTACGCGTGTTCACGGGCGTTGATCCGCACACCGGCAAGCGCTGCTATCGATCACAGACGGTGCGCGGCAACCGTGCCGAGGCTGAACGCGAGCTCGCCGCGATGCTCGACGCTGTCCGCAGAGGGCCCGGCGTCGCGGCGCGCACAACGGTGGGCGAGTTGTTGGAACGGTGGTTCGCGATCGCCGAGACAATTTGGGCGCCGACCACGATCCGCCAGACCCGATCGGTGCTCGACCGTTACCTCCACCCGCACCTCGGTGCCCGACCGGTCGCCGATCTCACGACTGCCGACATCGACGACCTGTGTGTGCGCCTTCGCAACTCTGGTGGAATCGGCGGCAAGCCGTTGCAGCCGGGGACGCACCTCTGGTACACAATACGTGTACGATTGGTGTATGGGCAGGACGCGGACCAATATCGAAATCGAGGAGACCTACATCGAGGCGATCATGGATCGGTTCGCGGTTCACACGAAGACTGAGGCGGTCGATCTCGCCCTGCGTCACCTCGCCGGACAGCCTATGACCCGCCAGGAGGCGTTGGCCATGCGCGGCGCCTCTGCGATCGCCGAGATCCCCGCCGACTCGGGACCCGGGCACGCTGCATGATCCTGGTCGACACCTCCGCCTGGGTCGAGTTCGATCGGGCAACCGGAAGTCGACTCGACACCCGGTTGACCGAGCTGATCGCCACCACCGACGAGGTCGCAGTCACCGAGCCGGTGATCATGGAGGTCCTTGCGGGCGCGCGAGATGATCGACGAGAACACGACCTGCGTCGACTGATGCGACGTTTCCGGCTGCTGCGGTTCGATGCGGTAATCGATTTCGATGCTGCGACTCGGATCTACCGAATGTGTCGCCGCTCAGGCGTCACACCGCGCGGCATGGTCGATTGCATGATCGCCGCAGTGGCCCTGCGTCACGGCGTCAGCCTGCTGGCCAACGACACAGACCTCGACCGCGTGGCCGCCGTCGTGGGCATCTCCATGCAGGCCCACTGAACGGGCGCGCCGGCGCACTCGTGTCGAATCGGCCGTCGGCCAGCCGAGCGACCCGCCCCCGGCTCCCGTCCGATTCTGCTATTTGCTTGCAAAGTGCATGCTGTTTGACGTTAAACTGCTGGCATGTCGTCCACGACCGTGACCATCCGAAACCTTCCCGAGGAAGTGCTTGCGACGATTCGCGAGCGAGCGCAACGCTCGGGCGAATCGATGCAGTCGTACATCTGGAAACGTCTGGTCGCCGATGCGTCACGCCCGACGCCTGCAGAGATCGTTGAGCGGGCCCGGCTGCGCCTTGCGGCCGGCGGCTATCCGACCGAGCCGATCGATGTACAGGCGTACATGGACGAGGGGCAGGCGTGACCCTCGTCGTGCTCGACGCAAGCGCAGCTGTCGCTGCGTTCGCCGAACGCACGGGACGAGGGACCCGGTTGCTGAACCGAATCGCTGAAGTCGGCGAGATCGCCGTGCCCGCGCACTATCACGTCGAGGCGGCCAACGCACTGCGAGGTATGGAGCGCGGCGGCGTCATCGAGACGGCGGCGATGTTCGGCGCACTCCGCGATCTCACCGATCTCGTCGTCACCGAACATCTAGTCGTCGGACTGCTGTACCGGGCAATGCAGCTTCGAGCGAACGCAACGGTGTACGACGCCCTGTACGTCGCCCTCGCCGAACAACTGGGATGCAGCGTGGTGACGACCGACGTCAAGTTTGCCGCCATTCCCGGGGTCAACTGCCCAATCGAGGTCTTCGCGTAAGGCGCGCCGGATCATCGCCGATCCGGTGGCCGGCCTCGAGCTGGTCGACGATCTCGAGGTCGCCGAGAACGTCCAGATCGTCGCGGACTACGCCAGGTCGGGGAACGCGACGAGGTGTCCATCGCTGTCGCCGCGAACCCTGCGTTCCGCACGTTGCGATTCGAACCCTGGGGCTGTGGCGCCAGCGAACCGCCGTCATTGGACTGCACGATCGACACCGTCGTCGACGGCATCGTCGACTGTGGGATCGCATCGGGATCCTACGATCGAGAGTGGTCGGTCTCGGATTCGGCGGGTCGACGGCGCTGTATCTGGCGCTTCGCCACCCTGATCGGGTGACCCGTGTTGTCGCTTGTTGCTGCCGCGCCCGGCAGCCTGATGACCGTCGCCAATTCTGGCGCGACCGCCAGGCGTTGGCCAGAGCGAATGGTCTCGACGAGTTGGCCGATATCACCGTCCACACCGTCGCCGCTCCGACACTGCTCGTTGCGGCCGAAAACGATCACGGCGGCGGGCCAGTTGGTGCGATGGAGCGACGCAGGAGCAGATGCCCAGTGTTGGACTCAGCGCGATCGACGGATGTGGCCACATCCGTAACCATGAGGCGCCCGAACGGGTCACCAGTTTGATCCGCTTTTACCTTGCGGCACTTGAGTGACTGTTGCCCTGCTCAGTGCTACTCAGTGACGCAGACTCACCCTGAACTTGCCCCTTCGTTCGTTTCCAATTTTCTGGGAGATCCCACGACGCGACGCTGAGTGGTCGTATGGTGTCGCCGTATGAGCATCCCTACCCCACCCCCAGCCGGTAACACCGGCATTGAGATCACCGCCACGTTCATCTTCTTGGCGTTTGTGCTCAACTTCTTCAAGCCGGTCTTCACTGTTGACGGCCAGGCGATGAAGGGTGCGTGGCGGACACCGACACTCATCCCGACCACGCCCGGCGAGCACCACGTGCAGGTCCACTTCCCCTATCTCATACTGAAGGAAGCCGGCAAGGGAGTAACCAGCGTCACCGTGCAGCCCGGCCAGGTCGTTCGCCTGGGCTACAGGGCCCCGTGGCTGGTCTTCCTCGCGGGCAAGCTCAAGCCCATCTGATCCCCTTCGTTCGGAAGCGCTTGGGTCGCCTGCGGGCCTGTCGGCACGAGATCACCGACGTCCACAGGACGTAACGATCAAGGTCTGAGGCGCTCATCAAGTGCCTCTCCGGTGTGTCCGTTCCCCCGACAGCGGCGCGATGATCTTGGCCGGGGCGGAGCGACGGTGACGGTCGCCCGACGTGCTATCAGCCACCACTGAACGAAAGAGACCACCATGCTCGAGATTGATCCGGAGATCGTCGGAGTCCTGCAATTCGTGCCGCTGCCGACCATCGACGCCGAAACCTTGGCGAGCATTCGTGTGCTGGAGCTTGCACCGCCGCCGGAGCTGTCTGCGGCCGTGGAACGAACGGGCCACACCGTTGCTGGTGATCCCGACATCGTCGTGCGCGTCCACCGTCCGATCGGCGCGACAGGAGCGTTGCCGTGCTTCTATTCGATTCACGGTGGTGGTTACGTGATCGGCAGCTACGTGATGGACGATGCCCGCCTCGATTCGTGGTGTCAGGAGTTCCAGTGCGTCGGCGTGTCGGTCGAGTATCGCCTCGCGCCCGAAACGCCCTACCCGGGTCCGCTGGAGGACTGCTACCGGGGGCTGAAGTGGGTACACGACAACCACGAGATGCTCGGCGTCGACCCGGGTCGGATCGGCATCGGCGGAACGAGTGCGGGTGGTGGTCTCGCTGCCTCGCTGGCATTGCTTGCTCGCGATCGTGCTGAGGTTCCGGTGCATTTCCAGTTGCTCGACTGCCCGATGCTTGATGATCGCCAGATCACCCCGTCGAGCCAGGGGGAGGGGTTGGCGATCTGGCCTCGTGAGTCGAACACGTTCGGGTGGCAGTCGTATCTCGGCGACCTGTATGGCACCGACAACGTCCCGATCTATGCGGCTCCGGCACGAGCGACCGATCTCAGTGGCCTGCCGCCGGCGTTCGTGTGCGTCGGCAACGTCGATGGGTTCCGCGACGAAGACATCGACTATGCGATGCGCCTCAACCAGGCGGGCGTGCCGACCGAGTTGCACGTCCACCCCGGTGCCCCACATGGCGTCGAGTTGTTCGCCCACACCGAGGCGGCCAAGCGGTACGGCCGCACGATGCGCGACTGGGTGGGCCGCCACCTGTAATCGGCCGCCGGCCGGTTTTCAAGCGAGCAGGGACTGGCCGAGCGGCTGTATGACGTGATGGGCCGCCATTGCCGAACCCGGCGGGCCCATCAGCGACTTGTAGCGACGCCACCGGCGGTTGAACAACGCGACGAGCTCGCGATCATGGGCACCATCGTTGGCAAGCACGAAACGTTCGAGTTCGGCCTCGCATTCGTCCCAGCTGGCCGGTGCCGGGCGGCCGGTGATGGCGGCGATGTCGGCGCGGTCGTACTCAAGGATCTCGGCACCAACCTGGTTGAACCGGTCGAGGTGGCGAGCGAGGCGAAAGGCGATCCGGACCTGATAGACGACGAAGGGATCGTCGACCTTGATCGCGCCGAGCGAGCGTGACAGGTGGGCGTGCGGGGCCGACACCGGTGTCGAAGCCGTCTCGGGCACCGGCACGTCATCGAGCTCGATTCCGAGGTACTCGGCCATCGTTTCGATGGTGTGCAGATTCGTTTCGCTGACCCAGTGGGCGTAGGTCATGTAGTCGGTACCCGGGGCAGGCTCGGCGAGGGGTCGATGGAACGACAGCGAGTTCGTCAACGTGAAGAACAGGTGGTGGTACTGGATTGCGGCCATGTCGACCGGCTTCCCGGTCAACTCTGCGTATCGGTCGTACAGGGCGGTGAAATCCCCGAAGGGGATCACGGTGTCGCGCATTCGCCAGGCCGCCAGGTCCATCATTG
>JANOKQ010000222.1:0-1632 GCA_031419375.1 Acidimicrobiaceae bacterium | reverse complement strand
CCGCGGGCAGCACCGGCGTCGGGGGCGATGAGGTAGCCGAGGCGCAGGCCCGGGCAGTTCCACAGTTTGGTGAGCGATCCGAGTCGCCATGCAGTTGCGTCGTTGCGGGTCCAGGTGCCAGTGGCCAGCGGGTAGAACGCCTCGTCCCACACCGCTGCGGATTCGCCGGGGGCGGCGAGGTGGCCCAGCGGGATGGACGGGTTCGACCGCCAACGCGGCGCTGCTGGATTGATCGCCGCAAGGTGCCGGCGGTAGAGGGAGAACTCCGGTTCGACCACGTTGCCGACAGGCACCTCAGCAGCGACGAGAGCGATCGCCTCTGCGCCGCCGTTCGTGAGCACCACCAGATCGGGATCGACACCGATCGCCTCGGCGAGCAGCGTGGTCGCATCAGCCACGTCGGGATACCGGCCGACCAATCCGCGGCCGCCTTCGAGCTCGTCGATGAGAACGCGCGTGGTGTCGGGGGCGAACGGGTTCATGCTCGCAGACAGGTCGATCATTGCCGCCCCGCCGAGCCCGAGCGCCCGAGCGATGTCAGCCGCGTCACCCCCGTGCTCGCCGGGCGCTGGAAGCTGCATCATGAGCGCTGGCGGGCGATTCCCGCCGAGACAGCGTCGTAGGTTCCCTGAGCGAGTCGGCCACCCCACGTGGAGCGGGGCCCACCGAATAGTTCTTCGCCGGCGCCGCCGATCGGGCACAGCACGCAGACAGCGTCGCTCGCCGTGCCCGTCCCAGCAATCTGATGGTCGAAGAGGGCTTGGACCTTTGCCTCGGTGATGGTGGCGACCACGTTGACGAGCGCTGCCTCGGACAGGCGCATCGGCACCGCGGCAACGAGGTTGATGGTGCCCGGCTGCACCCCGGCGGACACAGCCGTGCGTTGCCGATCGGCCGCCCAGACCGGCCGACGAACACCAACCGTCGCGCACACCGTTGCCCCATCGGCGTTGGCCGTGGTCCAGGTAGCAACATCCACCGCGGTCATCAGGCCGACCCCGCGCCCGGTGAGCCGCAACCGTTCGGCTACCTCGCCGAGATGCTCGACAGGGTCGAGACGCGAATAGTCCGCATCGACCGTGAGGTTGAGCACCCATGAAACCGACCCGATCCCACCGCCGACGATGGAGGAGCTAATCGCCAACATCGGTGGTGCCAACCGCCACACCAGGCACGCGCCGGGAGCACCGTCACCTCGTCCGAGATCGGCCAACGTCGGGTTGATCAACACCAAGGATCTGGGCCGATCTGGTTTCGGAAACCGGGACGGATTCGGCCCAGATCTTGGGAACCTGTGCGACTCAGGGCTTGGTGAACACGGCGTGGACGGTGACGACCCGGTTCTCGGCGGGGTCCGATGGTGTGCCCGGAGCAACGCCCGCCACCAGACAGCACAACATCATTGATGATGGCAGCGGCTCATGACCATGCGGTCGGGTCGGCGAAGTAGAGGCCGCACGCGCAATCGAGGGCTTGTTCTGGTGTGCCGGTGGGCTGGCCGGTGGGGAGGAAGGAGTTCTCGTAGCTGTCGCTGCTGGCGAGATAGATCGCGAAACCCCAGTGCTCTGCGTTGCGCCGGTAGGTAAGGCGGCACAGCGGCATCGGTTCACCCGTGAGACTGGTGGTCGTGAG
>JANOKQ010000221.1:0-5873 GCA_031419375.1 Acidimicrobiaceae bacterium | reverse complement strand
CAACGATGTGGACTCGATGCTGCAGACATCGACGTGCTCATCGCTGCGCTCGCTCCCGACATCGATTCGCGATTCGAGAAGCTGTACGGGTACCTCCACGACGATCTCACCAAACGCCGGGCAACGATCGGGCTGGCGATGACGATCTGCGGTCTCGAGCCCGCGACGCCCGACGACCGCCGCCGGTTCGCGACGTCCGGCGGCCTCTCGGTGAACGCGCTTGTACTCATCGACAGCGACGGCCCATTCCTCAGCCGTACCCTGCGGGTTCCCGACTTCGCCACCGATCTGCTCCTGGGCGGGACCGGTTGTGAACCGCTCCTTGCCAGGTTCGCGATCGATGCGGTCACCGTCGAGGCACCCGAGATCGATACTGTCGCAAACATCTTGGAATCCTCGGTGCTGGTGCACCTGACGGAAGGGATCGGCGGTACCGCGGCGCATGTGGCTGCCGCCGCAGCGGCGTCATTGGGTCGGGCCACCCTGATCATCGACGTGTCCCTGGCGGCCACCGACGAGCTCGACACGGTGATCGGCGCAGTCGTTCGCCATCAGGCGCTGACCGGTGCCGTAGCGATCATCCGCCCGGTGGAAGACCTCGCCGAACGCGCCCCCCGGGCGACCCAACAACTCGCCGCCGGCGCGGGTGCTGTGGTGTTCGTCGGATCTCGGGTGTGGAATCCGGCGTGGGCGTCCACCATGCCGAATCACCTGCCGATCGACGAGCCGACTCCCAGCGCGCTCGGCGCGATCTGGGTTCGTTCGCTCGGCGCGGCTGCTGTCGATCCGGGCGCGGTCGAAGCTGTCCAGAGCTCGTTCCGGTTGTCGCCTGAGCAGATCGTGCGGGCCGCCACAGCAGTGCGGTCGGAGGCCAGAAGGGCAGCACGTCTCGGCCTTGCCGATCTCCGTGCTGCTGCCCGATCGCAATCGGCGGTGGGTCTTGATCGTTTGGCCCGCCGGCTCGAACCGATCTCGGAGTGGGACGATCTGATCCTGCCGCATGCCGTCGAGAGCCAGCTCCGCGGATTGGCCGTGCGGGTCCGTTGGCGCGACCAGGTGATGCAGCAGTGGGAGCTCGGACGCGGTTGGCGCAACCGCGGGATCGCGGCGCTGTTCGCCGGGCCGTCGGGCACTGGCAAGACCACCGCTGCGGAGGTGATCGCACGTGACCTCGGCTACGACATGCACGCGGTCGACCTCAGCAGTGTCGTCGACAAGTACATCGGTGAGACCGAAAAGAAGTTGGAGGTGATCTTCACCGAGGCCGAGCGGACCAACACGGTTCTGCTGTTCGACGAGGCCGACGCCATCTTCGGCAAACGCAGCGAGGTCAAAGACGCTCGCGACCGGTACGCGAACATCGAGGTGTCGTACCTGCTGCAGCGGATCGAACGGTTCGCCGGCCTCGCTATCCTCACCACCAACCTCGGGGCGAACCTCGACGAGGCGTTCACCCGCCGGCTCGATGTGATGATCGATTTCCCCCGGCCCGATGCAGCAGCGCGCGAGCGGCTGTGGCGACACGAGTTCCGTCCGACGGTACCGACGGACGGGCTCGATCTCGAGTTCTGTGCGGTGGCCTTCGACCTCACCGGCGGCAGCATCCGCAACACGGTGATCACCGCCGCCTACCTCGCGGCCGAGGCCGGGCGGCCAGTGGGAATGGCCGACGTGGTCGCCGCGGTGCAGCGCGAGTACCGGAAGATGGGTCGGTTGTGCCTAGTCAGCGAGTTCGGCCGCTACGCGGATCTGCTCCGCTGATGCCGCGCGCAAAGACCCACTTGCCCACAGTGGGATGCTTCGGTAGTGTCACCACTGGAGGTGTGAGATGACACTGATCGAGACCGACGACCGAAGCCGTGTTGTGCTGCCCGGCCATCCGCGCCAGAGGTTCGTCGTCCAAGAGAACGCCGACGGCAGCATCCTCCTACTTCCTGCAAAGGTCGTGACGGAGGCACAGCTCGAGTTCGACGAGAGCCCCGCCCTGCGTGAACTCCTCGCGCGGGCCGCCGCGTCGCCGACCGTTCGCAAGCGTCGACGCCGGGCCGAGTGAGCGACGACGTTGAAGCGGTCGACGGCTCGTACTCCGCGGTCGCCGATGAACAACTCGACGAGATCGATGCGAGAGACGCATCGCTGTACAACGACATCCTGACAGTCTGCGAGTTGATCTTCAACGATCCGTCCCGCGCCCAGTCGACGTCCGCAGCGGTACGTGCGGAACACGGGATTGTGTTCCGGTTGGCCGTCCCCGCCCGCCATCCCTGCAAGGTGTTCTGGAGTTCAGCGGGCCCTCGCATCGAGGCCGTGTTCCCTTACAAGTAGAACTGCCCCTGAACGCCGGAACCGCTGTCGCCTGCGTTCGAGACTCAGCCGGGGCCGACGAACGCAGGGTGCACGTCGGCAAGCGTCGCTGGCATCGCCCTGCGACTTGACCGGCTGGCAACATCCCGGTCATGGCTGCTTCAGCGACAATTTCGTTGGCGACCAGAGATCGTCGTTCGCGAAATTCGCGTCGCGGCGGCTCATCCGGCACTCGCGCAGCCAGGCGCCCATCGACGTGACCATCGAGGGACCACATCCCGCGTTCGGCGAGTCGCACCGCGGTTTGCAATGCCCACTGCTGGCCATCTGAACGCCAAACGTGGGCTGATACGGCAGGAGTCAGGTGCTACGTACCGGCATTTCTGGGACACCGGACGCAAACCACTGAAGTGACGACAAGGTCGACCGTCAGCCGCAACTATGTCGTCCGCCGATATCCACCTGCACGGGTGCGTTACGTGCAACAGAGCGACCGCGGCGACGTTTGGACAAGAGTCGGCAGCGCCCTGGCCACTATCCGGGTTCGTTAGGTTCTGCCGGATTGGGATCGTCGATCGTGGCGCCTGGGCTGGCGGCGGAGGAGGTCGGACGAACGGAAGGCCCCGTTGAGGCGCCGAGCTCTTCGGCCCTTTCTTCCAGATCGCGCGCAACGCCGGCAGGAGACGTTTCCTTATCTCGATCGGCTTCGTCCGAGCTCGGCTGGTGAGGATGCGACGTCATGACCTGTCCCATACCCGGGACCAGGCCACCTGCACACATGGCCCATGCTACGAAAACGTCACCGGCCAATACTCGGTCGATGACGGATTCAACAAAGGCTCAGGCGTGACGACTACGTCACAACAATGTGTTTCGAATGTTTATGACGAAATAGTCACAAACATGGTATTCTGTTCTCTGTGACGTATGTGTCACATAGCTCGGAACGGCTTGGGGCAGGGAGAGGCAGCGTCATGGCAACCACGCACTGGTCGGTTCGGTCAACATCTGACGTCGGTCGCGCCATCGCAGAAATCCGGCGATCGAAGGACCTCACACAAGTTGAACTTGCGACCCAAGCAGGGATGAGCCGCGACACGCTCGCCCAGCTCGAGACTGGCCGGTCAGGGCGAACGCTCGACCAGCTGTTGCGACTACTCCGCCGCATGGGTGCAACCGTCACAATCACACTCGGAAACGACGATGGCCAAGCGTGAACCCCTCGGCGTTTACCTGTACGGACATCGGGTAGCAAATCTGACCACCACCGGGCGACCCGGCGACATTTCCTGCGCATACACCGACGAAGCTCTGACACTCTGGCCGGGCAACACTCCACTTCTATCGTGCTCACTGCCGCTGGCGGCCCGACGACAACGCGCGACCAACTACTTCAAGGGGATGCTCCCAGAAGGTCGACATCTCCAAGCACTCGCGTCAGCCGCCAAGATTCCGACGTACGACATCTACGGCATGCTCGCGCGCTACGGACGCGACGTTGCAGGAGCAGCTGTCATTGCCGTAGACGACCCCGGCCCTCGACCGGGCGAAGCAATCCCGTACACGCTGGACGAACTCGCCGAAGAAGTCGCCGGGTTGGAGGATCGCCCACTCGCCATCTACGACGACAGCGAGCTCTCGATCCCGGGCTTGCAGCACAAGCTGCTTCTTGTTCGCACCGACGACTGCTGGGCGAGGCCCGCGGGCGGTCGGCCCTCAACCCATATCCTGAAAGTCGAAGACCGCCGCTACCCAGGTCTGGTGTCCATGGAGGCCGCATGCATGCGCCTCGCTCGACACGTCGGCCTCACCGACGTAGACGTAGAACTGATGACCTTCGATGGAACCGACTGCATCGTCGTATCTCGATTCGATCGCTTCACCGACGACGACGGCAACGTCGGTCGGATCCACCAGGAAGACAGCTGTCAGGCCCTTAACAGGGACCCCGAAGCGAACCAAGGCCAAGGCAAGTACGAACACGCCGGCGGACCCCGTCTCTCGCAGCTAGCCGAGATTCTTGATCGCCACGCAGCAAACCCAGTCGATGAGCTTGTTCGACTAGCAGCAGCGGTCGTATTCAACACGGTTGTCGGCAACGCTGACGCTCACGGCAAGAACATGAGCTTCCTCCATGTATCGCCCGGCGCCGTCGAGCTTGCGCCGCTCTACGACGTCGTCCCCACCGCTCTGTGGCCGAGGCTGCCGACAAGAGCGGCAATGAGCGTGAACGGTCAAACCCAACTCGCCAAGATTGCTATCGACGACCTGATTGCCGAGGCGACGCGGTGGAGCCTCGACGTTGAACTGGCACACCGAGCAGTAACGGAGACTGTCAGCCAGATGATGGCGGGCCTCGACAAGTTGCCCGATCAACTTGCGACCTTGGTCGAAGCTCGCGCGAGCGTATTCCTGAAGAACGCCTGACGGATGGGATCTGCCCGGTTCGTGCTGTAGCGACTACTCCGTTGGTCCGGGCGGCATTATCTGATAATCTAACTTCGTGACAGAGGTGACCGCCACAGAAGCTTCGAGACGCTTCGCCGCCCTGCTCGACGGCGTCGAACATCGCGGCGAGCGCTACACAATCGTGCGCCGTGGTCGGGTCATCGCTCAGCTCGAACCGGCCACCGCCACGTCCGGCGCGCAAACCAAAGCGTTGCTGCGTCGCCACCGACTCGATCGAGAGTGGGGCCAAGAGTTCAGCGCTCTACGCAACAACCAAACGGTGGAGGAGCGGTTCTGACGCTGCTGTTGCTCGACACCAACGTCTTCATCGATGCCGCAAGATCGGCTCTCGACCTTGAGGCGCTCATCGCCGATGATGACGAGCCTGCCGTCGCGGCCATCACGATCGCCGAACTCGGCGTGGGCGTCGAGATGGCCACAGGAAAGCGTCGGCAAGCGCGGCGACTGTTCCTCCACGACCTCATCGACACACTTCCGATCATCGGCTACGACCTTGACGTGGCGTGCGCCCACACCCAGTTGCTCGTAGCCGTTCGCAGGGCAGGTCGACCCCGCGGTGCCCACGCTCTCATCATCTCGGCGACTGCTCTCGCCACTGGCCGAGTCGTGGTGACCTCCGACGAGACCGGCTTCGCCGACCTTCCCGGCGTGACAGTACGACGACCCGGCTGAGATCGCCGGCGTCCGATCTGGCGATCCGCGCCATCCACGAATACGTGACCCCGCACATATCGCGCGCGCCGGCACCCATATCGAATCATCTCTGTGTCAAGGATTTCATTTCGGCCTGTTTTTGGGCGCTGCGGTTGTTCGACCGGTCGTGCCGGTTGTCGTAGCGTTGAGGTCGGGGTCCGGTAGTGGCTTGGCCGAAGAACCGGTCGTGAGGATGTGAGACCGGTCACGCTGGCTGCGAGTCGTTCCTTCTTGCCCTCCCGGGCCTTCGATAGTCAGCGACTGACGCGGTTGGCGTCGGCGACGAGTTGGCGGTAAATGGCGTTGCTGACGTGTCGCCTCAACGACCGCAATGCTTCGCGTTTGGTCTTGCCCTCGGCGACTTTGCGTTCGAAGTAGATCCGGCCCTCACTGTGCTGGTGGCGGAG
>JANOKQ010000220.1:0-18119 GCA_031419375.1 Acidimicrobiaceae bacterium | reverse complement strand
GCGACGAGGCGCGCCCAGTTCAGGCGCGCCCGGTTTATGCAATCGTGCGCTCTCGCTGAGCGAGTAGTTCGCGGAGCAGTTCGATCACCTTTGGTGACGGCTCCTCGTCGCTGGAGGTATCGGCGTGCAACGCCCGTTCGTAGGCGGTGAACTCGTTGCGGACCCCGGCCCGGTCGCCGCGCTGGGCATGCGCCCGCATCCGGAGCCCGATCAGTTCCTCGTGTCCGGCGAGCACCTTCAGCCCCTGACCGGTCGCCCAGAACACCGTGTCGATGTCGTCGAGTTGCAGTGCGCTGCGAGCACATTCGGTCGCCGCCGAGGTGACCAGCATCGTCAGCGCCGAACCCAACCCTTCGGCGTCTGGCCACAGATATGCGGTCGAGGCAAACGGCATCCCGGTGACGAGTTCGAGCGCTGGTCGAAGCGCCTGCACCACACATGCCGCATCGAGCCCGGCACACGACTGCATCCGGGCCCGCAACAGCTCTGCATCGGTGATCACGAGGGGGTGCAGCGGAAGCGCTTCCGTGAGGGTTCGTGCAATCCATTCGTCACCAGTCAGCGGGGTGCTGGCGCGAGCCATCGCCCGCCGGGCATCACTCACGACGTTGGCGAACGTGGCATCTCGAACGTCCAGTTCCCAGAGGGCTGTCCGCGCCGCGACCCGTGTCGATTGCTCGCGGTGCTGCGTCAGCCACACCACCAGTTCCAACGCCTTCCCGCGTTCGAAGGCCACGGTCTCACCGCATCTCGTCGTCACCGCCACCGTGCCCAGGGTGTGCACCATCAGTTCCCACTCGGCGTCGACGAACACCTCAACGGGAGATGCCTCGATGGGTTGTGCGGCAATGAGGTCCTGGGGACGGGCGAGGGTGATCACGTCGGCGGCTCCCACGATTGTGTCGACGAGGGCCGCTCGATCAGCTACCGATATCCCCACCGGCACCACACCGACGCCAAGTCGGTCCACCATCCATGCACCGTTCGTCGCGCGCAGTGTGAGGGCTGCGCCGTCCACGGCGCAGGCCAATACCACCGCCAAGCCGCGTCCACCGCTGCCGCTCGCCGCGACGAGGTCACGGGCCACGTCAACATCGGGCGACGATTCGGCCGAGATCAACACCACGGGCTCCCAGGTTTCGCCACCGGTTCCACGCGAGCGCAGCTCGAAGGTCCGCCGCCCGCTGATCGCAGTCGGGGTCGACCCGAGCATCACCGCGGCCCGGTCGAGCGCGTCGTCGAGGCTGTCGGTGTGCTCCATCGGGGTCGTCCCCACGATGGCCGGTCCGGCCAGATCATTGCCGGGTCCGTCGCTGCTGCCGGTCGGACCAGCACCACTGCCGCGCAAGCGATGGCCGACGATGTTCACGTGCTGCCCGACCGGTGACAGCTGCAACGATGCAACGAGGCCGCGGATGATGTCGCCGGTGGCGTCGTCGGGCCCATCAATGCACAGCATGCCGAACGCCTCCAGATCGACGAACAGCTCGCTGTTCTCCACACCAGGGACCACCGATGAGGTGGCGACAGTACCCAGCTGCACCAGCGTCGGGCACGGCTGACCCGACAGACGGGCGTCCGCGGCGAGCCGTTCCTCGCTCACGCTTGCGGCAAGATGCCACGTGGCCGTAGCACCGCCAGCCGTGTCCCCGCCAGCTGACCAGGGCTCGGGGGCCACCCGGCCGGCCCGATCGACAACCAGGGTGAGTTCGCCGGTGGCTCGGCCAAACACTGCCAGCACGTGACCGCCG
This sequence comes from Acidimicrobiaceae bacterium, assembly GCA_031419375.1. Classification (GTDB taxonomy): domain Bacteria; phylum Actinomycetota; class Acidimicrobiia; order Acidimicrobiales; family Ilumatobacteraceae; genus VFMC01. The sequence continues at coordinate 16,368 of JANOKQ010000220.1, read as the reverse complement.
CTGGACCCCAGCGCGTGCCCGGCGCTGCGGAGTGCCAGGTCGAGGCGAACCGAGCGCTGCACGCTGTCGAGCGAGCGCATCACCCGCTCCGTGGCCGCGGTTTGCGGCAATGGAGGGGTGAGGCGGGTACGTGGCGTGGAGCCGCGCAGCATCCTGCGCCGTCGTGATTCGATCAGGCCGATCGCCCCAGCCGCCACCAACACCGCCCCGGCCAGGCCCCGGCTGATCGGCGCTTCCCCGGTAGCCGCGACGTCGCCCAGCGTGAGGCCGGGCGGCGCCGCAGCGTCGGCCGCGCGAGGCGGAACAGGTACCGGGACCATGGCCGCCGCAGTGTCGGCCGCTGTATTGGCCGCTGTATCAAGGGCGCTGTCGTCAACCGCGTCAACCGTGTCGACGACCGTGTCAACCGTGTCGACCGTGTCGACGACCGGGTCAACCGGGTCAACCGCGTCAACCGTGTCGTCAACCGTGTCAACCGCGTCGGCTGTCGCGGCCGCAGCCGTCTGGCTCGCAGCCGGTGCGGGGGCGACGGGGAGTGGGCCCCAGCGGACCTCGTCACCGGGGACGAGCAGCGTGTCGATGTCGTGGCCGAGCAGTGGCGCATTGATGGCAATCAACACATCGCTGAACATCGCGATCTCGTGGGCGCTCGCCGGGCCGACGAGCTCGAGATGGGTCTCCGCAATTCCCCAGTAGCTGTCGCCCGCGACCACCACGTGATGCAACGACGAGGCCGGCGTGCCGGCGTCAGCGCGCGAGTCGGCATCGACCCCGGAGGCGGGAGCACCGCCCACCACCCCAGCCGCCGGGATCGCAGCCGCCGGGATCGCAGCCGACGCGCCAGCAGACTCGGGCGCGGCGGCGACGGGTACATCGAGCTGCCAGCCGGGCTGGATCAGCGACGCGTCGTCGAACAACGCTCCGTCGATCATCCGTCGTCCGAGGTTTCGTTCCAGGATCTGATCGGCGACATCTCGCACCCTGGCGCCATCGCCCGTGCGCTGTTGGTCGGCGATGCGGGTGGCAATCCGGTACACCGAGTCGTCGTGGACCACGGTGTAGGTCGTCCAGGTGACGGTGTGCGGTAGTGCGACTCCAACTGGGAGCACCACGGTCATGCCGGCCGGAAACACACCACCCGACCACGTCCCGCCGGTCGGTGTCATGCGTCCGGCGTTGAGCTCGATGATCTGGGTGCGGAGGTCGACGTCACCAAGGCGGACGGCAACGGAGTAGGGCGTCTCGCGACCCGACGAGCGCAGCGCGTCGGGGCGTTCCCGATCGGTCGACGACGAGTGAACAGGAGCGGTGACCGGCGCGCTGATGGGTGCAGCGGAGTACGCCGCAACCGGGCGGTCGTGACGCAGCATGGGCGCAACCGTGGTGACCGCAACGGTGGTCGAGATGAGCGCCACGCGCACGAGTCGCTTCACCATCCCACTCGGCGACGACGTGACCGGAGCCAGGCTACGTGTCGGGTCGCCGCCGCGCCACGCCAGCACCCGCACGGCCTCGGCAAGTGCGGTGAACGCGAACCACGCCCACAGCCCGAGGAACAAGGTGGTGCCGATGCTCACGATGGCACCGTCATTGATGCGACCGGTGCTGGCCGCGGCGGAGATCTCCGCCCACCGGGGAAGTCCGACGAAGGACACAACGGCAGCCGGGACCGCGCCGAACAGCGCGAGCAGGGTGGCAGCCGCAGTGATGCGGACGGGTGCGTGCGATGAGCGCGACATCAGAGTGGCTCTTCTCGATCGGGGATGGGTGTGGTTCATGAGTCGGCGTCCTTGTTTCAGATCAGGTTCGGCTTCAGATCACGTACACGAAGGTGGCGGCACCGGTCGCGCTGACGGTCATCTCGTCGAGACCTCCGAGCACGAGGAACACTGCGGTCCGGCGTTCGGTGATGGTCACGACCACCTCGGTGCTCCCGGCCAGATTGGTGCGCACGTCCACCGAAACATCCTCGGCGGCCACACCCGATCGCTGGGCGTGCGTGAGCGCGAGTTGTGCGGCGACATCGGCATCGAAACTGCCGCCACCGATCGATTGGTCGGCAACTGCAAAGCGGGCGGCAGCTTCGGCGGTGTTGGCGGCATGGCGGCGAGCGGTCAGCGCCCTGCCCCCATCGACGATCAGTGCCGCTCCCGCGAGTGCGATGGCAAGCAGGAACATCATCACGATGCTCAGCGAGCCGCGGTCGCGGTCGACGTTTCGATGACGCTCGGATTCACCGAATCGGGCGCGTGACAGACCCATGTTCATCGTTTGTACCGGTCGATCGGTTGCGTGTCGCTGACCGACACCGTGCGTGTTCCGGGGCTCCAGATTCCGGTGAGCCCGGCATTGTCGAGCTGGCAAGAAACCGTCACGGTGACCGAGCCGCCCTGCCATTCGCCGGTCGCCGATGGTTCCCAGCTCAGCTCGGTCAGCGGTTGAACCGAACAGTTCAGCGGCAGCGTCGAGACGTCGACGGCTTGCTGCGCCGCCCACCCCGCAGCGCTGCTGTCGGCGCTGAGCGATGCCGCCCGGGCAGCCGATTGTGCGGTGTTGGACACTTGCACCCCTGCTGCATGCAGACGGCCGACGAAGCCGAAGAACGCGAGGGTCACGAGCAGGAACAGCAGCAGGTACATCGTTTCCACCGCCGTCACCATCCCCGCATCGCGTGCCTGCGACGGTTCGTTTGGCGCGAATGCAAGCATGCTCGTGTGGTCGTTCATCGCCGGTCAGCGTTCTCGCGGGGTTGATTCCGAGACCGAGGCATGGAAGCCGATCGGCCCGCCGACGACCCCGGGGGTCACCCCGGTGACGGTGATGGTCACCATCGGTCCGTCGATGCACGTCACGTCCACCTGTTCGGCCCACGAGGTGGCCTGACGGGCGATCGCCGCCCGAGCGGTCGCCACCCCGTCGGCGCATGTGCCGTCATAGGCGGCGGCCACGCGCACCCCATCGGATGCGGCGTCGTCGAAGATGTTGCGGGCATGCCAGTAGGCGACGGCTTCAAACATCGCCAACAGCACGAAGATCACGGCGATCATGCCGAACAGCATCTCCACCGACACATCGACCGTGCCGCGATCGGCACCTCCGCCGTTCGCCGGCCGCCGGGCGAACCGGCGCGACGCCGACCCACTCGGTCGGCGCGATGAACAACGGCGATGGGTCACGGCAGTGGGGCGACCGGAGTGGGGACGTTGCCCCGTGCCGCGGTGTAGACCGTCGTGAAGAAACCCGTGGCGGCGACGGCCACGCCAATGCCAACCGCCAGCCAGATCATCTTGGTGACGGCTTCGTCGACACCCGTTTCGTCATTGCGTTCGGCCCACGCGTGGCGCAGGTGTGCCGACGAGCGCTGCTGGAGCGCCACGAGGCCCGAGTGCGTACGTACCGAGGAGGCAAGGAGTAGCTGGTTCATGGTGTGGCTCGCTGTTCTGTTGATGATGGGTTGGGAGGAAAGGCTGCGGTCGGTCGTTCAGCCGCTGAAGGCTTGGCCGATGCGGATGGCGAGGGGGTAGGCCAGGAACACGATGGTGGTCACCACGAACGCCACCGTCGGGCCGGCGAGGTTGGCGTTGGCTTTGTCGGCGTCGCGTTCCAGTTCGTCGAGCCCCTTGGCGCGCATCGATTCGGCGAGGGTGTTCACGGTGTCGGTGATCGACACGCCCTGCATGCCTTGGCGTTCGATCGATGAGCCGAGCTCGGTGAGTTCCCGTTGCTGATACGACTCTCCGAGTTGTTCGAGCGCTTCCCACAGCGGGATGCCGCGCAGCGGGGCGGTGGCCAACTCACTGCGCAACAAGGCGAACATCTCGCTGTCGCCGACACCGAGCGCGAACTCGATGGCCTGCTCGACGCTCTGGTCAGTGGTGAGCCCGACAGCAACGAGTTGAATGAAGTCGTTCGTCGCCCGACGGAACTCGCGGCGGCTGCGGGTCAACTTGCCCAGCGCGTCGCTCCACATCACCCACGCCGCGGCAGTGCCGGTCGCAGCTGCGAGCAGCAACCACAGCGGGCTGAGCGGCAAGACCCCCATCGCGATCGATGCCGACACGCTGAGGACCACGGCGAAAACCGCAACCGCGAATGCGGCGATGCAACGCGATGCCACGGTGGCCGGGTCGAGGCCGAACATCGGACCCGAGCGTGCTGCATTTCGCTCGATCCAGCCACTGATCGCCGAGTTCGTAGCGGCGGTTGCTGCCGGGCCTCTCGCCATCGTTGTCCCGGCCGCACCTGCGAGCAGCACGGCGCGCACCTGGCCGAGCGAGGGACGCTGCACGCGCACGCTATGGAGCACGCACCACACCGCTGCGGCGACCAGGGTCGCCGACACAGCGGCCGTCGACAGCGGGCTCATTGCAGTCCCTCGCTACCGATGATCCGGTACCGCGCGGGCGCCTCGTATTTGCACAGCGACCGCAGCCACATCACACATCCGCCCCACATCGCCATCGGCAACATCAGCACCACTTGGCCGACCGGGGTGCTGTATGGGTCGAGCAGATCACCGGCGGCCAGCCGTAGATAGGCAACGAGGACCAAGGCGATGACCACCAGTCGCTTCATCGACGACCGGTAGATCGCCCGGGTGCGATCCACTCGCTCACGGGCACGAACCTCGTCGCGGGCTGCACCGGCGAGGGTGCTGACCGTGTGATGCAAGCGGGCCGCGCCAGCGGTTCCGCCGACGACCAGGCGTATCGCCGCGATCGCGGCATCGGCTGTTGGGTGGTCGAGTTCATCGGCCAGGTCGGCCAGTGCGTCTTCCACGCGGAACCCCTGCCGGCGGCGGAACGTGAACGTTGCCAGAGCGTCGGCTATCGCCTGCGGCGGGCGCAGGGCAACCTGTTCGAGGGCTTCCTCGGCCCCGACCGACGAGCCGCGCAGCGTGTCGCGCAGGTCTTCGAGCCACTTGGCGATGCCTTCCAGACGCTGGCGTTCGGCATCGGCCGCTACGTCGTGCATCAGTCGCGGCCACATGACCGTGAGCACCGCGGCGATGGCGGCAAGCACGGGCCAGCGGGTCGCCAGCAGCACCACGAACCCGACAGCAACGCCAACAGCGAGGTGTTGGCCATCGAGGTGTTGGCCCTCAACAATGCGGCTCCGCCCGGTCGTGGTCGCGGCCGCCGTACGTCGGGCCGGGTCGTGCACTGTCAACGCTCTGGCAACGCATGCCACAGCACCGCCCACCACGACGGCTGCGGCCAGGGCCACTGCTGCGGCGGGCACTGCGCTCATCTCGCCGCGCCGGTGGGTCGCAGGTTGAACGAGGGATCGGCAACGAGCAACCGGTCGAGCATGTTTCGCTGCGGTTCGCCGACCATCCGGGCGCCATGCTCGGGGGCGTCGGTGCTGGAGGCGAACAGGCGATGGACGATGAAGCGGTTGCCGTCCTCTTCAACCGACGGGGCGACGATCTCGGTCACCCGGCGGCCACTGTCGTTGTCGCCCGAGGTATGGATCACCAGGTCGACACTGCGGTACACCTGCCATCTGGCCATCCGCAGATCAAGCCGGTTGTTCGTTGCGATCAGCTCGGCCAGGCGCTCCAAGCCATCCTTGGCCGAGCCGCCATGCACCGTTGCCATGGTGCCTTGGCCGATCGACATCGCCTGCACCATCGCCGCACCTTCAGCGCCACGAACCTCGCCAAGCACGATCCAGTCGGCACGGGTTCGCACGGCGGGCACCATCATGTCGGCGCACGAAATCCCCGTGCCGTCGCTCGTTGACGGGATTCGGGCCTGGTATGCGTGGACGAAAGGATGGGTGCCCATCTGGGCGACGTTGAGCTCGAAATCGGTCTCAATGGTGATCAACACATCGCTGCTGTCGATCTCGCCGATCAACGCCCGCAGCAGCGTGGTCTTGCCGCTCCCCATGCGCCCTGCGACCAGGATGGACATGTCGGCAGCCACAGCGGCTCGCAGCAACGTCGCGGCATCGGGCGACAGCATGTGCCGTCGCGTCAAGTCGTCGAGTCCGACGCCGAACACCGCAGCACGACGAATCGCGATGAGCGGACGGGCGACGACGTCGAAGCCTTCACCGTGAAAGCGAACACCGGGTTCGAGTTCGAGATCGACGAAGGGGTGTTCGCGGTTGAACGGCCTGCGTCGTTCCGCCGCGGTGTCGTAGATGATCCGTTCCAGGTCGCGATCGCGGCGCACGAGTGGGGCCAAGAGCTGACGGGTGCCGTCGATTCGTTCCACGCGCACAGGGTCGGCGCCGAACACGAGGACGTCGGTCACATCCGGGTCGCGCAGCACCGACAGCAACTTGGGCAGCCCGAACATCTCCGATAGGACGAGCTCCACCAGCGCAGCCTGATCGTGCGGCGTCAGTGGTGCCTGGCGCGCAGCCCGGCGCTGACCGTCGAGATCGACGAGCACCGTTGCCTCCAACACGTCGCGGGTGATCTCCTCGCGCAGTTCGCGGTCGGCGGCGGTCTCGTCGCGCTGGGGCAGCGGAAAGCGGTCGCCGTAGGCGCGGCGTACCTCACCGGCGAGTTGTTCGAGGTCGTCGTCGTTCATGCCGCACGCTCGCTACCCAGCCAGGCGCACAGCCGTCCGGCGAGATGGTCGGCCGCCTGCGTGAATGCATGGCGGCGCAGCCGCTTGTGGTCGAAACCGGTTCCCCGGTACATCAGCTCAACCACGTCGGGCGACCATGGCAGCGCCCCGGCGAATCGCTCTCCGAGCTCGCTCTCCACGTCGGTGCGGGACACCTTCGCGGTGACGGTGGGGGCATCGACGATCACCATCCGGGTGATGTCGAGGGCGAGCCCACGATCATCGGGCGACGGCCGCCCGCGTGAGCCCGCCCACTCCAGCGACGACACCACGCTGACCGCATCCCGATTGACGACGAGCAGCAACAGGTCGAGTTGTTGGAGCACCGCAGTGTTGGGGCCGCCGCCGCGCAGGGTGCCGAGATCCACCACGACCGGCCCGTCCAGATCGCGGAGGGCGCTCTGCCAGGCGAACCGTGGTGTGTGGCAGGCCCACGCCCGGAACGGGTCGCCGGGGGTGGTGATCACCCGGATGCCGGCAATGTCGATCGCTGCCTCGTCGAAGCGGTTGGTTCCAGTTCGCTCGACCGGGAAGGCGATGCGCTCGAGCGAGCCAGCTTCGGCAACGCCGAGGTCGAGCCGGGCGGCCAGGACACCCCCGGCGGGGTCGGCCTCCACCAGCCACGGTCGCTCCCCCCGAGCCGTCAGCGAAGCCGCCGCAGCGAACGCGGTTGTGGTGGCACCCAGGCCCCGCCACGACCCGACGCCGATGATCATGACTTCGCCGGATCCGTTTGCTGGCCGACCTGCTGATCCACCGGCACGCCGTCGGGGGTGACGCCGCCAGTGTCGCTGAGAGTGTCGTCGAGAGTGTCGCTGACTGCGATCGCCGGGAGCCCGATGAGCACCAGTCGGTCGGTGGCACCGAGGCGGGCGACGCGGGTGGCGTCGGCCTCGGCAACCGCGAGGGTGACCGAGATCGAACCCGGCCCAGCGCCAGCACCGGACTCAACGCCAAGCACCCGGACCGTCACGCCCGCCAGGTCATCATCAAGGGCGAGTGCGAGTGCGCTCATCCCCTGGGCGAGTTCGTCAGGGTGGCGTCCGGCCTCCAGCACCACACCCACGGTTCGTTCGTCGGCCGACAACGAGCTTGCGTCCGACCACATCCCGGCCGTGAGCAATGAGCCCGGCTGCAGATCGATCGTTGCTGCGAGCCCGATCAGCTGACTGATCGACGTCGCCGGCACGAGGCCGGGTGAGGCTCCGTCGAAGGCAACGGCGGCGGTGGTCAGGTCGTCGGCTTGTAACACTGAACCGGCAGCGACCGGGCGGGCGACGGTGACGACTTCGACGCGGCCCGCGGCCTGGCTGAGCGCCCAGGCCACGAGCATTCCGGCGAGCACCGTGAGGGCTGCACCGAGCACGAGCCATTGGGTTCGAGCCTTGCGTCGCGCCCCGCCGTTGGTCCGCTTGGCCGTGCCAGCACCCGATGACTTCCCACTGCGAGCGGTGAGATCGTGAACGATGGCCGGAGCTTGCCGGCTGCGGTTCACAGTCGGGCTGGCCACGACTTGCCTCCGAACTGCACGAGGAGCACCCCAGCGGCGCAGGCAGCCACGTAGCCGGCCCAGAGCCACGGCCCGAGAGCAAGCTTGGACCGCCGGCGCAGCAGGGCATAGGCCCCGCTCGACAGTGCCGCGAACCACACCACCACCAGTCCGGCAAACGGATGCAGGAGGCCGCCAGCAGCGCCGAGCACTGCGGCGAACTTCACGTCGCCGAAGGCGAGACCCTTGCCATAGCGCACCACGAACAACGGCAACGCAGCAATGAACAGTCCCACGATCACATTTGTCATTGTTTGCAGGCCGCCGTACGCCGCGGCAGCCATCACGGCACCAAGCGCCAGCAACGACAACACGTTGGGTAGGCGGTGCTCGTGCACGTCGACGAGTGCGGCGAGTCCGGCGATCGTGCTGACCGCAGCGAGTGCCACAACCGTCGGCGACGGAACGACCGTTGCGGCTGCTGCGGCGACAAGCACTCCGGCGATGACACCGCCGACTGCCTGCCGCTGACGCCCGAGTGGCGCGGCCCGCCAGGCGTCGCCGACCTGGAGTGCGATCGAACGCTCCCGCTGAATGCTGATGATCTCCGCCATGGATCCTCATACCCTTTCGTAGGCGCCCCGCAGCGCTGATGTGGGGGGCACCATAGAACGGATTACCACGCAGTGGTGCGAAGTTGCCTGACTCTTGACGAAGCACACATAGATCACGACGCACTGTCAGGCAGCGGCCGCCGTCGGTTGGAAAATCAAGCTCAGCGGCGGGTGGGTATGTCGTTGATCACGAAGCCCATGACGCGCGCGTTGGCAGCCTCGAGCTCGTGACAGGCAGCCCGGATCAACGATGTCGAGGTGTGCCCGACCCGCGCGACGACGATCACTGCGTCGACCAGTCGAGCGATCATTGTCGCGTCGCCATAGCTTTCGAGATCTGGCGAGTCGATCACGACGATGTCGTACCGGTCGCGCATTTCGTCCATCACCGTGTCGAGGCGAACACGGCTGAGCACCGCGAGTGGGCTCGATGGTGGCCGTCCGGCGGCGATCACGTCCAGTCCCTCCTGGATCGGGAACAGCGTGAGGTCGATCGGATGGGAATCGAGGTTGTCGACCATTCCGATGGGATTGTGCAGGCCGACCATGTGGTGGATCTCCGGCGATCGCAGATCGAGATCGATCAATGCCACCGAGCTGTACTCGCTGAGGGCGATTGCCAACTCGGTGGCAATCGTGGTTGCTCCCGCCTCGGGTGCAGCGCCGCATACCTGAATCACACGCAACGGGGGCTCCAGCCCGATCAGCAGCACCTCATCGCGCAACGCGTGAATGGACGTGTAACTGGTGTCGTCAATTCGTCGGCGTCCAACGGACGGGCGGATCTGGAGGGCCGCGTCGTGAGGAATTTGACCGATGACCGGCACGCGCCGGCGAATCGCGCTCAACTCGCTGACGTCGCGCAGCGCGTCGTTGGAACGCTCGGCGAGCACGATCGCGATCGCCCCGATGATCAACCCAGCGAGTGCCGCCAGCCCAGCGGTTCGTGCGGGCCGTGGCTGTTCCGCGTTCCCGGGTGAGGTCGCCTTTTCGTCGATGGTCGCCGCCGGGACGATGTCGATATCGCCGAGCGAGGTGGGATCGGCCTCCAGCGAGGCGAGCTGAACTTCGAGATGCGAGAGCCTGGCGACGAACAAGTCGCGCGGAACCTTGTCGTCGGGGCTCGTGACGGCGGCGTTGTCGATGTTGTCGATCGCGATACGCAGCGTGGCGATCTGTTCTTCCAGATCGGCGACGGCATCTTCGAAGTCGGAGACGTCTGGTGCTGGCCCACGCAAATCGATGTAGGTGGTTGCGTAGGTGTTAGCCACCACGGCTGCGGTGGCGGCGTGTCCGCTGCGGACCACGATGCTGACGACCTGTGTGCCTGGCCGCCACGTGACACGCGCTGGTGGTGGAAGCGTCCCGATGCCGAGCCGTTGGCCGACACCGAAACGGATCACCCCGCTGCCAATCAATTGCGCCTCGACGGCAGGGTTCGAGCCGTCGCGTAACAACACGGTGGCCTCGGCCCGGTACACCCGGGCGCTGAGCGCGGCCAGCAGCGTCGATGCTGCAACAGCACCAAGCACAGCAACAACCAAGACGGTGCGCCGCCCAACGACAACTGAAGCGATCTTCATAGTTCACCGAGGACGAACACCTCGGTGATCATCTCACACGGTGATGCCAGCGTTGGCCCTCTGGCGACGGCGAATCCCGGTGACCGCGACCAGGCCTACACCGCCGAGCAGCAACGCGAGAGCGATCTGCATGGTGGTGGAGGACTCGGAGCCAGTGACCGGCAGGGCATCACGGGGCGCTGCTGCTGAGGCCTGGGCGACGGCCGGCGTTGGCGCTGCCCCGGCGGAAAGTCCCGCCGACAGCACCGCGGCCGGCACAACCGCTGCGGTCGGCACGACTGCTGGTGCCGCTGCTGGCACGACCGGAGCAAGTGATTGCGTTGCGGCAGGGGTTGGCAGCACGGCTGCCCCAACTGCTGGTGTGGGCGGGGTGCCGTTGCCGTTCGGTGCCGGCTTCACCGGGGTGACAGGATTGACCTCGACATCACACTTCTCATCGTCTTTTCCGTTGCCGTTGCCGCCGCTCTCCGACTTTTGGGCGTTGTGGTTCGTCGCGTCGCCCTCGGCACAGTCGTCCTGGTCTTCGTCGCAGTCATCGTCAACGGTGGTCTTGACCTGGACGGCCAAATTTTCGGACTTGTTGTCGTTGTCGTCGCCTTCGTTGTCGTCGATGTCGCACTCGTCGGGCGGCGCATCACCCAACACCTTGATGGTCGTGCTGGCGATCTGCCCCTGGCATGGGCCAGTCAGAACCTTTGCGAACACCTGGTACACCGCGCCCTCGACGGGAATGTCGCTCGCCTGCACGACGAAGACAGCAGTCCCGGTGGAATCTGCGGTCACAGGGCCGAACCACACGTAGTTGTCACCAGTGATGATCACGAACGAAACCGGATCGCCGGGGCAGAAGCCGGTGGCGGTGATCGTGAATCCATCGTCAGGCCCAATCACCGGGCTCGACACAACAACGGATGGCCGTTTCGTGGGGTACGTCCCGCCACTGCAGGCACATGTTCCACTCGAACCGCTGCCGTTGCCCTCGGCGCGCACGGGCATCGAACCGAAACCCACCGCCATGCACATTGCTGCCACAAGGATCGAAAATTTCTTCATGAGTACCGCTCTCATCTCAAGTTCGTGCCAAACGTACCATGCATCGTGGCGAAAGGCCACCACGAGTGGTAATTGGACGAATCGGTGGGTTCGTGCTGGTCACCATCAACGCAGGGCGTCGGTGCCGAGCACGATGATCAAGTCGCCGAGCTCATCGTTGACAGTCACGGGCACGTCAGGAAGCGGCGTCGTGGTGGCCGCTGGGATTCCGAGGTCACCGCCGACGCGGGCGGCTTCCTCCTCGAAGCCGGGCCGATAGAAGATCACCGTTGGATCGTCGTCAGAGGCGACGTCGGCTTCGTCGATCTGCGTATACCCAGCGGCACGTAGGCGGTTGGCGTTCGCGGTGGCCAGGTTGAACCGTCCGTCGCCGTTGGCCACCACCAATCGCACCTCGATACGGTCGACGAGACCGGCGGACGGAGCCGTCGTGGTTGTAGCCGCCGTCGTAGTCGGGGCAGGCAGCGTCGACGTGGTGGACGTGGTCGTCGCCGAGACGACCGTCGTCCTCGGCGGCTGTGGTGGCGGCGGCGCGGTCGTGGGCGCCGCGGGCGCGGTCGTCGACGAGATGGGTGCGGTCGTCGTCGATGCACCGACCGAGGCGACCGTCGTGGTGCCCGCGATCGTGGCTGCGGTGGTCGAGGTCGGGTCGATGGTGGCTGCCGCGTCCGTGCCGGGGGTGGCCGCGAGCGCCACTTCGATGGTTGAACGGTCGAGCACCAACGGGTGGGCCGAGGTGGGATAGCCGGCGATGACGAGCCCGGCGAGCGCCGACACCGCTCCCACGACGACCAGGTAGGTGCGCGCCGGTTTCATCACCAGGGAAATCTAGGGCAACAGGCCATCAGCTCAACAGCACGGCGGCGAGCCGGCGTAGCTGTGCTTCCGGAAGGTCGCGGCCGTCCTGCAGCACCTGGACGCACACGTGGTCGGCACCGGCGTCGTGGTGCTGGGCGACGCGCGCGGCGATCTGGTCGTCGGATCCCCAGGCCACGATCGCGTCGACGAGCCGGTCGCTGCCTCCGTCAGCACGGTCGTGTTCTTCGAAACCGAGGCGCAACAGGTTGTTGAAGTAGTTGGGGAGTCCGAGGTAGATCTTCATTCCCGCACGGGCGATCCGACGAGCTTCGACCGGGTCGGTTTCCAGCACCACCATCTGTTCCGGGGCCAGTAGCGCATCGGGCCCCATCGTTGCCCGCGCAGTCGCGGTGTGTTCCGGAGTGGTGAAGTACGGATGCGCACCGTTGGCGCGACTGGCCGACAGTTCGAGCATCTTCGGGCCGAGTGCGGCGAGCAGTCGACCGGGGTCGCTTGCGGGCGGACTGGCCATGAACAACGCGCTGTCCATCCGGTCGAGGTACTCGACCATGTGGCTATACGGCTTGGTGTAGTCGTGCTTGCGAACACCGGCAACGAGGTGCCCGTGGCTGACGCCCAACCCCAGCAGGAATCGGTCCGGGAAGGCTTCGGCCAAGGTCTTCTGCGCCGCCACCATGGCCATTGGGTCGCGGACGTAGATGTTGGCGATGCCGGTGGCGAGCGGCAGACGCTCGGTAGCCGACAGCAACACAGCGCTCGACACAAACGGGTCGCGGCCGACAGCCTCGGCCACCCACAGCGCGCCGAACCCGAGCTCCTCGACGAGTTGCGCCGCTCTGCGTGCCTCGGGAGCGGGCAGGGCGTCGATTCCGCCGTACCAGATTCCGACGCGGCCGATGTCGACGTTGGGCCTACTCATAGAAGTTCCTCCATGTGGTTGGTGCGGGTGGTTGGTGCGGGTGACAGTACCGATCGGGATGCCGTCGGCTCGTTACCAGCGATGTCGTCGCCCGTAGCAGCCATGCACAACCATTGTTGAGGTGTGGCTGTCCGGCCTGGTCATGCCGGTAGGTTCGTGCGGATGGGCCGCCAGAGGATCAGGGTCAATGGCGCCGATGCGCGCCAGGTTGCTGCGATCGCGCTGGCTGGCGGCATCGGTGCCGCAGTCGCCGGAGCACAACCCACCGGCAGCCCGGTGATCGACGCGGCCATGGTCGTCCTCGGTGGCGCCGGAGCGATCTGGGCTGCGGCCAGCGCCCCGTGGTGGGCTGGCGTGTCGGCGGCGGCGATCGCGACCGCGCTCGCCCCGAACCTGTGGTTGTTGGTGCTCGGCTCGCTCGGCGCGACCGCCGGCATGGCCATCGGGGTGGCGAGGCGTTCATTGCCGTCGAGCCGGGCACTGGTCGCTGCCGCGGCACTGCAGATCGCTGCCAGGCTCGGCAACTTCGAGTGGTTCGGGTTCACCTCCGCTGTCGCGATCGTGACGATGCTGGCGCTCGCTGTGGCCGGTGTGCGTCGCCGACCGCGGCGTGACCGGCGGGTCCTGTGGCTCGTGTTGGCTTCGATCGCTGGGGCGGGGGTCGTCTCGGCGCTTGGTCTTGGCGTGGCCGCAGCGCTGGCCAAAGACGATCTCCGCGGCGGGGTCAACGCCGCCGAAGCCGGCATCGACCTGTTGGCTAACGGCGACCTCGCGGAGGCGAAAGCGAAGTTCGAACAAGCGGCATTTCTGCTGTCGTTGGCCGAGGACGATCTCGGCGCACCGTGGGCGCAGCCGAGCCGGTTGCTTCCCGTCGCCGCACAGCACCGCAACTCGGCGGTGTCGTTGGTGGCAGGAGCCCGCGATCTTTCCACGACCATCGCCGGCGTGCTCGCCGTGGTCGATTACGACAACCTGCGGGTGGTGAACGGGCGTTTCGACATCGCCGCGATCGAGATGATCGAGCAGCCGCTGCAGGACCTCAACGATGCGCTCGCAGATCTCGATTCAACCCTGGCCGAGGCGCGCAGCCCGTGGCTGATCGATGCGCTCGATTCCCGTCTCGACACGCTGGCCGCCGACATCGACAAGCAACAGGTAACGGGCGGTAACGCGCTCGCGGCGATCAAGTACGCACCCGCACTGCTCGGCCGGGACAGCCCTCGTCATTACTTCATTGCCTTCACCACGCCCGCGGAAGCGCGCGGGGTCGGCGGGTTCATGGGCAACTGGGCCGAGATCACCATCGACAAGGGCAAGCTCAGCGTGTCGGAGTTCGGGCGGACCAAGGCGCTCAACGACGGCGGTAACGGCAGCACGCTCGAAGGCGTGTCGAACGATTTCGCCAACGTGTACGGCGGGTTCCTGTTCAGCAACACCGATACGCGCACGGTCGGCGAAGGGGCTTGGTCGAACCTCACTGCGTCCCCCGATTTTCCGGCGGTGGCCGCCGCGATGGCCGACCTGTACCCGAAGAGCGGCGGGCGCAAGGTGGATGGTGTGTTCGTGATGGACGTGTACGCACTGGCCAAGCTGATGGAGATCACCGGCGACGTCACGATCGCCGATCGCGGCGTCACCGTCGGTGCGGCCACTGCGGCGCAGTTCCTGCTGACCGAGCAGTACGCGATCGAAGCAAGCCTCGAACGGGCCGACCTGTTGGAGGAGATCTCCCGTGTCACCATCGAGCGGCTGTTGACCACAACGTTGCCCAGCCCCCCTGCGCTTGCCGACTTGATGGGGCCGATGGCCCGCCAAGGCCGCTTCCTGGGTTGGTCCGCGGTTGCGGAGGAGCAGGACCTGTTCCAGCGAATCAACATGGCCGGGGGGCTCCCGGCGCGCAACGGCGGCGATGGGATCGCCGTCTCGCTCAACAACGCCGCAGCGAACAAGATCGACTACTACCTCGATGGCTCGGTGACCTATGACGTGACGATCGATCCCACTACGCGGGCGGTGCGGGCAGAGCTGACGCTCGCTTTGACGAACTCGTCGCCGGTCACGGGTCGCCCCGACTACGTGATCGGCAACACGATCGGGCTCCCGGTCGGGACGAATCGCACCTATGTGGCGGTGCATCACGTGCTCACCCCGGTGGCCTCAGCGGTCGATGGCCAACCCGTGCCGTTCCAGGTGGGAGTAGAGGGTGAATATCTGGTGTCGAGCACACTGCTCGACATTCCGCCGGGTGAGTCGCGGACGATCACGTTGACATTCGAGGGTGAACTCGAACCTGGTGCCGACTACCGGCTGGCGATACGCAGTCCACCGTTCGTGCGCCCGATCCCGATCGACGTGACCGTGAACGGGTCCAGCGCGACCCCCACTAGCATCGAGCAGCCCGGCGTGACCCGGCTGCGCG
Organism: Acidimicrobiaceae bacterium; assembly: GCA_031419375.1. Lineage (GTDB taxonomy): Bacteria > Actinomycetota > Acidimicrobiia > Acidimicrobiales > Ilumatobacteraceae > VFMC01. The sequence goes on along the minus strand of JANOKQ010000220.1, from coordinate 888 downwards.
TGGCGGCGGATTAACGGCGAGCGTCGCACAGTTGAACATCTGGATCGCCCTTGTTTCGGTCGCGACCACCGGCTACTTTCAGTGTTCGCCGACCGACATTGCACCACACAGAGTGCCCCCGCACTTACATAGACGAGGTTGACCCCCCTGTGACCACGAGACTTCATGCATTCGCCCCTGGCCATTGGGCCCGGCCGGCCCATCAGTACGTCGTCGACGCCCTGATCTGGGCGATCGCGATTCCATTGGCGACGATGCTGCGCTACGACCTCGACAGCTCCAAAGTTTCGTGGGGCGGCGTTTATGCAACCGTTGTGCTGGCAGTCGTCTGGCAGGGATGCGTTGGTTGGGCAGCTGGGCTGTACCGGCGGCAATGGCGCTATGGCAGTTTCGAGGAGCTGATCGGTTTGGCGATCACGCTGCTCGTGGTCGGCGGGGGCCTGAGTGTGATCGTGTGGACGCCGGCAGCGACGATTCCCCGGTCGGTGCCGATCCTGGCCGGCGGGCTCACGGTGACGGGAACGATTGCCGTTCGATCGATCCGGCGGTTGCAACTCGCGCGCAAGATCGTGCCCGACCAGGCCGAATCGATCGTGGTGGTCGGGGCGGGCTCTGCCGCGTACGAGATCGTGCGCACGCTGCTCGCGTCGCGCGAGTGCCTGTACCGGCCGGTTGCGCTCGTCGACGACGACCCACTCAAAGGCAACCTGCGCATGCACGGGGCGCGAGTCGAGGGCGTGGTCGAGGATCTGGTGTCGGTCGTGCACAAGCATCGCGCCACGGCTGTTTTGCTGGCTATCCCTACTGCTGAGCCCGAGCTGGTCCGCCTGGTCGACGACCTCGCCCGAAGCGCCGGCGTGCGGCTCTTGGTGCTGCCTGCGGTACGCG
>JANOKQ010000219.1:0-3623 GCA_031419375.1 Acidimicrobiaceae bacterium | reverse complement strand
CAAGAAGGACCACACCATGACGTCTGGCCAGACCGACACGACACACGCGCGTGCGGCACGCAACGAGGCAGCCGTCAGGCGCTTCCTCGACGGGCTGCACGATCTGACGATGCCAGATCTGACCGCAGCGCTCGAACCATTCGCCGACGACGCCATCTATCAATCCCTGGTGCCGCGCCGGGCGTCGATGCACGGCAAGGCCACCATCAAGGCCGAGCTCGAACGGCAGTTCACGCGCTACCACGAGTGCGTGTGTGAGATCGTCGCGATCGCATCGAATCACCGCTATGTGTTCACCGAGCGACGCGATCACGTCACGATGAATGCCTTCCACCGCCGCATCTTCTCGAGCGTGAACGCGGTGTTCGAGTTCGACGACGACGGTCGCATCGTGGAGTGGCGCGAGTACTGGGATGCGCTTGACATCGCCACTCAACTCGGGCTCAGCGCCGACGAGATGAAGCGACTCCACGGCATCGCCGACTGACGGAAAACCCGGTTCCGTGGTCGCCAGAGGAACGGACGCCACCTTGTTGAAGGGCCCCCATTGGTGTTGAATGGACGGATGGGCGCGTCGTGGTTGCTTGTCCGAACCGACGTGCACCGCCGATTGGCGACCGTGGTCGCGCTGACGATGCTCATCGGGCTGGCAGGCACGTTCGTCCTCACGGCGGCGACCGGCGCTCGTCGGGCTGGCAGCGCGCTGGAGCGGTTTCTCGATGCCACAAAGATGTGGGATGGGAGCATCGAGGTCGACTTCGCGGCGACCGAGGACGTGCTGGCTGACCTCGCTGCGCAGCCGGAAGTGGTGGCCGCCAGCGCCTTCATCTTCATCCCTCTGGGGTCCGACGAGATCGAGTTCCCGATGGCGGGGCTGGGTCCGGGATGGCTACGTGACGTCTACCGTCCACGGATGATCTCGGGTCGGCTACCCGATCCGACGCGCGTCGATGAGATCCTCGTGAACGAGGAAACCGCCCGGCGCCACCAGTTCATTCCTGGTGACGTGGTTGTCCTCGAGGACTTCCTCGGCCTTGGGATTGTGCAGCCGATGACGATCGTCGGGATCCACCGCGGTGTCGCCGACCTTGCGCTGGCCGACACCTATTCGGGGTCGATCGCCACCGAGGCCTTCGGCCGCCGTTTCGGTGACGCGATCCATGATTTCGTCGCGGGCACGCCGGACGAGGACGAGTTCCGGGCGCAGATCGTCGCGCGCATGGGTGCTGACATCGCTGATCCCCTCGATGTCCTCGACGCGGTGGCCGATCGCCATGGCGCAGCCCGGCCCCGGGTGGCGGATCGATCGACCTGGATCTCGCCCCTCGAGCGCGCGCTCGCCGTGCAGGTCGAAGCGTTCTGGATCCTCGCCGCCGTCTCCGGTATGTCGTCGCTGATCTTGCTCGGAATGGCTGTGGCGCGGCTCGCGACCGGTAGCAGTCATCCGGACGAAACGCTGCGCGCCCTCGGGCTCGGGTCGATGTCTCGGGCCGTGGTGCCTCTCGCTGTCCCGGCACTCGTCGTGATCGCGGGCTGCGCATTGGCGGTTGTCGGTGCGTTGCTGGGTTCGTCGCTGGTGCCACTTGGTTCGGCGCGGCTCGTGGAGCCCGACCCTGGAATATGGGTTGAGCCGAAGACATTGCTTGTCGGTGCCCTGGCCCTGGCCGCTGGCGTGCTGGTCATCGCCGCCGCCCTCGCGCATTCGGACAGGCTCCGCGCACGGCGTCCGGCTCGGCCATCGCGCTCGCCCCGCCAACTGCCATTGCAAGTAACGCTCGGACACGATCTCGCGTATCGCGAGTCGAGCTGGGGGCGCCTCGCGCTGGCGGCCACCGGCGTCGGCCTCGGCTTGGTTGTGTCGGTCTCGGTGTTCACTGCGAGTTTGGATCGACTGATCGAATCGCCTTCGCTGTTCGGGTCGGACTACGAGGTAAGGCTGTACCCCAAAGATGGCGACGAGTCCGAGGATGCGTTCGCCGACATCAATCTCGACCACCCCACGATCGAGTCGGCGGCGATCAGCCAACTCGCGCAGGTAACGGTCGCCGGCGACCTGGTCGAGACCTTGGTGATCAACCCCGTTCGAGGCGCTGTGGGAGTCACCATTCTTCGTGGGCGCGCACCACAGGCAGATGACGAGGTGGTCCTCGGTCCCACGACCGCGGACCGTCTCGGGCTCGACGTGGGGGAGGAAGTGATCATCACCGGCGTCCGAGGGCACCGAATGCGGATCGTCGGTGAGGCGGTGTTGCCACTCCATGATGTAGGCGCCTACGGCGATGTGATGTGGCTGACCCCGGCCGCCGCTGAGCGTCTTGAGATCGAGCCCAAGGAGCCCCAGCTTCTCATCAACCTCGCGGAGGGAGTCACCCAGTATGATCTCGCCGCCGCTATCGGCAACCCTGGCGGCAGGGTCTCGGTCCCCGACGACGTGACCAACCTCGACGGTGTCGGCCAGATCCCCGTCGCACTCGCGATCTTTGGCGCACTGCTGGCCGCTGCCGTGCTCGCCTTCGCATTGGTCGGCATCGTGCGGCGGCGCCGTCACGACGTGGCGATCCTGCGTGCGCTCGGTGCTTCACCGCGACAGATCGGTGGATCGGTGCTCACAGCATCCCTCCTCATCGTGGGTCCCAGCGCGGTTTTCGGAATCGTCATCGGCGCCGTCCTTGGACGAGCGTATTGGACGAGCGTCGCGTCCGGGGTGCCAGTCGTCGCCCAACCGGTCGTACCGCTCGCAATGGTCGCGCTGATCGCGCTCGGAGCGCTCGCGACGGGATGCCTACTCGTCGCTGGACCAGCCCGGATGGCCACGCGGATCCATCCAGGGGAGATCTTCCGACGGGATTGATTTAATTCCCTGTTGAATCTCATCGAGTACGGAAATGACAACACTTCATTGCTTGTCGGGCTCAAACCTCGTTCATCACGTTCGAGGGGGGGCAGTTACACGTTCTGTTGGTCATGGTCGGCTAGTTCGTGTGACGATGCAAGCATGAGAACCAGATGGAACTGGGCCGCAGCCATCGCAATTGCCGCAACGGGAGTCGCTTGCGGCTCCAACTCGTCGACCACGTCGGACAGCGCACCGACAGCCACCGAGCCAACGCTCGTCTCCACGTCCACGACCCTTACTCCATCGCCCACGACGGACACGACGATGTCGCCACCACCGACGAGCGACGTGCCGTCCTCAATCGACACCACCACAACCGCCCCCAACGCCGAGCTCTCAGCGTGGGTCGATGAGCAGGTCCGCGCGGGCCGCACCGAGGCGTCGGTGACGAAAGGGATCGGTACCGGTGCTCTGCTCGTGGCTGCCCATGCGCCCGGCTCATTCGCCGACACCGAGGCGCGGATCATTCTTACTGACGGGTTCCTCGTTGCGGTCCCTGGAGACCTTCCTCGCGACCGGTACCCAACCCTCGTTGGTATTGGCGAACGCGTCGCATTGCTCGCCCCGGTGGGCAGCGCCGTCGCGCTGTGGCTGCTCGACGAGAAGGCACACACGTGGGCGGCTGGACCCGAGCTCGGCATCACGCTGCCGGCCAACTCGCAAATGGGGACCGAAGTGCTCGGCGGCTTCGCTCTCGTCACGAGCGAACACGCCGTCGACCGCGGCG
>JANOKQ010000218.1:0-2563 GCA_031419375.1 Acidimicrobiaceae bacterium | reverse complement strand
GACTGGATCAGGGTCAGATGTTGTCGATGATCTGGAGTCGTCGACGGGCGGCGGTGCCGAGTAGTTCAATGCCGAGCGGTCGGACGTGACGACCGCAGCACGCCGCCGGATGGCGATTTCGACCACCGTCGCGTCGATCGCCGCAGCAGACAACGCGCCGTGCTTGCGCTCCCATGCGCGCACCGACCGAAGACCCCGACGAGCGGCGAGCCACAGCTCAGCCGCAGAGGCAAGCGCAGCCGAAACAGTCGTACCCTCCTCAGCTGCCTCCAGCTCCAACTCCTCGAACACCCCGGTCGGCAATGAGATCGAACGCTTCACGACTGACGACATATCGCTGTGGTGCCACCGCAGTACGACTGCCGCAACAGCGTTCCGACATCAGTGCGCGAGTTCCCGGGAGCCTGGCAGGACGTGTGCGCTCAGTGGCGGTCGGCGAGACCCAGCGCCTACGACGTCAGGAGGTCCCGGGTTAGCCGCTGGATGGACCGGTTGACAACTGGCCGAGAGAGCCCTCGCCGAGGACCCCCGCAGCGACCGCCCGTTGGCCGACGTAGCAGGTCCAGTGCATACCGGGTGCATCGCTGGCTCGGCAACCGCCGACTACCTTCGAGTCGTCGTCGACGATCGACTGGATCATCGCGGTGTAGTCGAAAGCGGCGTCGGTGAGGTCGGGCGAGCCGTCCCAGAACGGCGGGTTGGACAGGGTGCAGGTGAACAGTTCAGAGTCCGTCGTCGTGCACGCGGGCTCGGTGCCCGCGAGGATCACCGCCGCAGCGGACATACCCCGTTCGACAGTCGCGGGTGATATCGGTGTCCCAGGCTGAGGTGGATCCAGCGGGAGGAGGCGAGCGGCCCAATTGACGAACTGTTGGTCGACGGCATGTTTGGTCGCGGCGACGCATTGATCCCACGTATCCGGCCGGGACGTCGCGGGCAGGACCGGAAACGACTCGCCATTCGGGTACGTCGCGCCGGCCTGATTCAGGCAGTCGCGCAAGACTTCGACGGTCATGTCATGCAACATCTCCCGCTGATCGGTGGTCAGTGTGTCGGCCGCCTCGCCGTAGGGACTGGCAGCCGGAGGCGAGTACGCCCTGAAGTCACGCACTTCAATCACGCCGCCGTTCTCGCCGTACGCGGTGAAGACACCATCGGCGCCGACGTGAGGGAAAATCGCCACACGCCCGACCGGCTGTTGCCAGTACGACCGTCCTGCCCCATCGACGTAGCCGACTACCGCCGTTCCGGCTGGCACCGTGGTCCATTGCTCGCGTTCACCGGATCGAGCCCCGAGGTTGTCGTAGCCCGCCATCGGGACACAACCGGAGTGGCCTGGGGCTTCCTCGCATCGGAATTCGTGCACGGTTCCCGAGAACTCCGTGTAGCCGATCGCCTGAAACACCACTGTCCAACCATCGAGCCCGGCTGCAGTGACCACTCGGACACTGGCCGGCTCAGCGATCCGCCCGAATCCGACAGGCGGGTCCGTCGGCGGGAGGCTACCGAGGTCGATTTCGGTCAGCGGGAACTCCTCGCCTGGCGGGACGAACCGTGCGGATGGTTGCTCGGTAACCGCTGGCTCGCCTTGTCGCGCGGCGATCGCGGCGAGGCCACCGACCACGACCGTAACCGCAGCCGCGATGCCCATCATCGAGCGCACCGGGCGTCCACGACCTCGGTGGTCTTGGGGAGCCTCCATGTCCGCGAGATGGACAGGCTGCGGCTCCACCAGGATTCGTGGAGAGTCGCCGACCGCGAGTGAGGAGCGGTGCGGCTCGGCGTGGTCGAGAAGGTGCGGGATGACCGCATGGCAGGCGGCACGAATGCGCTGCTCCACGTGGTTAGCTGGTCGGGGCTTGAGTTCGACTGTCATTCTCCAAGATCCTTTCTGAGGCGCTTCAGTGCTCGATGAAGTGTGGATTTGACGGTGCCTGCTGGCCAGCCAAGGGACGCGGCGATGTCTGCTTCGCTCAGATCGAGCCAGAACCGCAGGACGACAACGGCACGTTCGCGAGATGGCAGTTCCGCAACAGCGGCCCACGTTTCGTCGATCTCCGGGTTCACCACAACGTCAGCGACCGGCGCAGCCGAGCGGGCAGCAACCTGTCGTCGGCGGATCACCGAGATCGACAGGTTCACCACCGAACGCTGCAGGTAGCCGACCGGGTCATCGACCAGATCTTGACGTCGTTGCAAACCCACGAATGCGTCGTGCATCACTTCCTCGGCCAGCGACCTATCGAGTGTGATCGCCGCCGCAAGATGCACGAGGCGAGAGCGGTGAGCGCGGTAGATCTGACCGATGGCGACATCGCGCCCGGCATCGACCGGCCGCCGAAGTAGCGGATCGCCCACGTCCACCACGGAGTCAGTTGCATCCACACCCATACTCTGACCTGACGCCGCAGCCCACCAATCGGTTCTCGACGATGCCGGCTCGCCCGGGCTGCGTGTGAAGGAGAGATGGTGACCGGTAACCCGTCGACGGACGGCGGGAGGCGGATCCGCGTGCCGGCCGATCTCGTCGCCCAGATCAAGCGAGTCGGTCGGGGTCAGTTGA
>JANOKQ010000217.1:0-3822 GCA_031419375.1 Acidimicrobiaceae bacterium | reverse complement strand
GGGGAAGTCCAGCCCAGGCGTTCCTTCGGTGTTGACGAGCCCGACCACGATCTCGCCGCCCGTCGCCGGACCAAGATCCGGAAACGCCACCGACGGATCGGCCGAGGCCGTGTCAGGCACCGCCGTGTCAGGCACCGCCGTGTCAGGCACCGCCGAGTCGGTCGCCGGCGCGTCGGTCGCCGGCGTGTCGGTCGAATCCGTCACGGTCGTCGCGGGGGCCGTCGTGGTCGCATCGGCCGCCGGTGTTGGCGCGGTCTCATCGCTGCTGCTGCATGCTGGCGCGAACAACGACATCGCCACGAGACCGGCATACCACGATGTGACCACACCCGGTCGGTGTGACGAACGGACTGCTGACGTGTTCATGCTCTCCCCCAAAGTTTTCGTGACACCGGCTCGGCCGAGGTCACCTGATTGCGTGCGAACTTCGATTTCCCCGCACCCGGCCCCGCCCAGAGCCCGGGCCTGTCAGCCCGGGATGCGGTCGGGAATCCAGCTGCCGTGTGCGCCGTAGGGCACTCGTCGGGGCAGGTGGATCGTGGCAACTGGCGGCGCCGAGAAGTTCTGGGCGTCAATGATCAGCAACCGCGACTCACCCGAGTTGGTGTCGTGCGACAAGCTGATGATCCACCCCTCGTCCTCGCCCGAATCAGCAGCCGCTGCGGCGAAGACCGGTTCGGCCCCACGGACACCATCACCGAGTTGGTGCTCCCAACATGTGCCGTCGTGCAGGTCGTACTTCCACAGCGCCGACCCGTAGACGGGCTCTTCGCTGTTGCCCTCGCCACCAAGGGCCATGAGATAGCCATAGCGCGCGTCGAGGCCGACCATCCGATCGGCGACTCGGCCGAAGTCGCCGGGGCGGTCGTCGATCTGCTCCTCGGTCACGGTTCCCTTGGCGAGGTCGATCGTCCACCGCCACAGCCTGCCGACTTCGGCGTAGTCGTCATTGCTGGTGCCGAATGCCTCTGACTGACGTGACACGTGCAAGACGATGCTGTCGCCCTGTTCGTGCGCGTTGACTGGGTGGAACACGTAGCACGGCTCGATCTCGAACCAACGGACATCGGCATTCGTACCGTTGCGCGGCATCACCCCGAGGCGCGCCCCGGCGTCTCGTTTGAACAGGAACGGGAAGCCCGTCTCGACTGCCCCGAGATCGAAGCACACGGGAAGGTCCATGAAGATCACGTAGTTCTGCGTGACGTTGAAGTCGTGCATCATCACCATGTTCGGGATCTCGATGCCTTCGAGCTGTTGCAGCACACCGTCGGCACCGATGCGGATGTAGTGCAGGAACGGTGCCTGCCCGTTGAGGTAGCTGAACGCGAGGAGCTCTCCGGTCACCGGGCAGATCTTCGGGTGCGCGGTCATCGAACACGTCAGCGCGCCGCCGTAGTTCTGCACGCCGACGGTGTTCAACTCGTTGTCGATGCGCCACGGCCAATGTCCTTCTTCGAGGCACAGGATTTCGCCGTTGTGGGACATCACGTGGGTGTTGCCCGTGCCCCGGGTGAGGTCGCCCATCCCCGCCATTGGGTCGTCGATCGGGTCGGAGATGTTCGGTGTCCGGATGAACCGATTGCGGTACCACTCGGCCTTGCCGTTGGCGAGGCGGATTCCGTGCACCATGCCGTCACCGAAGAACCAGTGCGCCGAGTGACCCGACGCCGGGTTCGGTCCCGTGCGGATGTAGACCCCTTGTAAGTCGGTCGGGATCGTGCCCTCGACACGGAGGTCGGTCTCGGTCAACTCGTCGAGCACCGGTGCCCAGTTGCCGCGAAGGTGCCACTTCGTGGCATTTTCGATCGTGGTCATGATGGCACTCCTTGTCGCGCTCGGGTGTCTCGCTCGGGTTCTTAGCTTCGGGTTCTTTACGTTTGGTTTTTGGCAGCTTCGGGCGATCTCGCCCACATCAGGTTGGCGTCAAAGCTCAACGTGTAATCGGGAATGAACTCGATGATCACCCGGTGCGGCGAGTCGAGGAATTGCTGGAACGCAGCCGCTGCCCGGTCGTCGTCGGGGCGCAGCGACTGGGAGAACTCGGGGTAGAACCAGTCCTTGGTCGCGCGGTCGTCGTGCACGATGCACGAGCCCTTGTAGGTGACCGTTTTGCCGCCGCCCATGCGCGAGCCGGTGCTGTTGATGCACAGCGACGCCCGCGGGAAACGCCGGATCGCCGAGATCCGCGCCCTCCGTTCGGCAGCGGTCAGCCAGAAGCGCCCGTCCTTGGCGAGATACGACATGACCACACCGAACGCCTCGCCAGCGGTGTTCGTCCACATGAAGACGCATTCCCGCTGCGTTTCGACGAGCTGACGTTCAAGCTCGCCGGAGAGGGCACATTCGGTGAGATCCTCGTAATCGTCGGCCATCTGCGGGACGGTAACACGATCGTCAACCCGAATCTACTACCGGTAAGTTATTTTCCACGTCAGCCGTTCGACAGCCCGGACCACAGCAACTCGCCGAGGTGGTCGGCCAACTGCTCGGCGGAACGATCCGAATCCGTGAGCCACCACAGTGAGGTGAGTTGCAACATGCCGATCACGGCATAGGCCCACGGGACGGCCACCGCAGGGTCGAGGCCCTGCTTGGTTCGCCACCGCGCCAGCTGCTGGGCCATCGGGACCGTCGATCGCTCGGCGAGATAGAGCGTGCGTTTCGGCGTCTCGTCGGAGGTGCCCCCGGTGACGTAGAGGAACAGTTCGCGATGCTCTGCCACCGTTGTGAGGTTGGCTGCAATGAGTGCAGCCAGCATCTCGCGTCCATACGGGCGGCCATCGATCGCCGTCCGGGCAGCGGCAACCAGGCGGTCGGACAGTCGTTCGGCGAGGGCGTTAGCGAGATCGCTGCGGCCGCCGACGCGTGCATAGACGATCGGCTTGGTCACGCCTGCTTCGAACGCAATCGTCTCCAGCGACACCCCCGAGCCGTCACGGCGGATGACCCGTTCAGCTGCGTCAAGGACAAGCTCCCGGTCGACGACATGCCGCCCACCGGAGGGGCGGCCGGGACGTCGGCCAACACGCACGGTCATCAGTTCAGTGTGCCGGATCCCGCTCCGAGATGGATCACGAGCCCGTACTTACCTAGAGTAATTTTCGCGTTCAAGGGGGCGTTCACGATGAAACTCGAGAGTGCATGCGCCGAGCAAGCGACCACCGCGGTTGGCCGCTGATGATGCCGCGATGGATCACCGACTGGCCGGCCAGCAAACGGTTCCCGCACTACACGCGGGCCAATGCCGGCGAGGTCCTCGCCGATCCCGTCAGCCCGCTCGGTTGGACGTTCGGTTGGGACGGCGGGATCATCGCCGGATACAAGGCGGGCCTCATCCGCTGCGGCGTCTACGAAGACAGCGACTTCGACGCCACCCACCCCGAGGCCGTGGCGTGTTTCGGTGGCTACCTGTACATCAACCTGTCGGCGATCCGGATGCAGGGTGCACGCAACCCGGCCGCAACGGTCGAGATCCTCGACACCGCCTTCTTCGGCGACCACCCCGACGTACCCCCGTACGTCGCCCATCCCGACGACGACAAACCCCACCTGCTTCCCGCAATCGAGGCTCACACCGCATGGGTTCTGAGCGGCACCGGGTGGCCCGAGCTCGAGGCCGACCTCGCCGACGCCGCCGCGCTTCGGGACTCGCGTGGCGACCTCACCGGGTTGACCGACCGCGAACTGATCGCCCGTGCCCGCGCCGTGCAGGCCCGATTGCCACACCTGTTCGCTCAACACGTGGTGTCAGGTACGAGCGCCGCGGTCGCGCCTGGGTTGCTCGGCGTGGTTGCTGAAGCGCTCGGCCAACCGGGCCTG
>JANOKQ010000216.1:0-4591 GCA_031419375.1 Acidimicrobiaceae bacterium | reverse complement strand
CCAGTGTCAGCCGACGCTGGCTCCGAGGTTCGCTCGGCGCGTAAGGTCCGCGAAGGCCTCGTCGTGTCCGACAAGATGGACAAGACCGCAGTGGTCGCCGTCATCGAGCGAGTCCGTCACCCCAAGTACTGCAATTTCATGATGCGCACCAAGAAGCTCTACGCCCACGACGAGACCAACAACGCCAACATCGGTGACAAGGTCCGCGTCATGGAGACCCGTCCGCTCAGCAAGAACAAGCGCTGGCGCGTGGTCGAGATCATGGAAAGGGCGAAGTGACATGATCCAGCAGGAATCCCGACTTCGGATCGCCGATAACAGTGGCGCCAAGGAAGTGCTGTGCATCAAGGTGCTCGGCGGCACGCGCCGTCGCTACGCCTCGATCGGCGACATCTTCGTCGCTGCGGTCAAGGATGCGATCCCTGGCGCAGGCGTGAAGAAAGGCGACGTCGTCAAGTGCGTCGTCGTTCGCGTCAAGAAAGAAAAGCGTCGACCCGACGGCAGTTACATCCGCTTCGACGAAAACGCTGCCGTCATCATCAAAGACGACCTGACCCCGCGCGGAACGCGCATCTTTGGCCCAGTCGGGCGCGAGCTGCGCGACAAGAAGTTCATGCGCATCGTCTCCCTGGCCCCGGAGGTGCTTTGAGATGAAGCTGAAAAAAGGCGACACCGTCATCGTGATCGCAGGTAAGGACAAAGGCAAAGAGGGCGAGATCGCCCAGGTCATGCCGTCCAAGAACAAGCTGATCGTCAACGGCGTCAACACCGCCAAGAAGCATCAAAAGGCGCGCGCTGCCAACCAACAGGGCGGGATCATCGACCGGGACATGCCCGTCGACGCGAGCAACGTGATGCTGGTCCACAAAGGAAAGCCCACTCGCGTGGGCTACGGCACCGATGCGGCCGGCAAGAAGGTCCGCATCGCCAAGCGCACCGGAGAGGTGATCGGGTGAGCACCACAGAAATCGAAACCGCCGTTGCGGAGGCCCCTCAGCCACGGCTGAAGCAGAAGTACCACGAGACCGTGAAAGTGGCGTTGCTCACCGACCTCGGACTCACCAATGTGATGCAGGTGCCGAGGTTCGAAAAGATCGTCGTCAACATGGGCGTCGGCAAGGCTACCCAGCAGCCGTCGCTGCTCGAGGGTGCCGTGCGCGACATGACCACCATCACCGGCCAGAAGCCGGTGGTCACGAAGGCCCGTGACTCCATTGCCGGGTTCAAGCTGCGCGAAGGCCAAGCAATTGGGTGCAAGGTCACGTTGCGCGGCGACCGTATGTGGGAGTTCCTCGACCGGGTCATCAGCGTCGCGATCCCACGCATTCGTGACTTCCGTGGACTCCCCGCACACAGCTGGGACGGCCGCGGAAACTACACCTTCGGGCTCGCCGAGCAGATCGTCTTCCCCGAGATCGACTACGACAAGATCGACGCTCCCCGTGGCATGGACATCACCATCGTCACCTCGGCCGAAACCAACAACCAGGGCCGCGCCCTGCTCGATGCCTTCGGCTTTCCGTTCAAGCGTGGTGCCGATGCCGGCCCCGTGCCATCCAATTCAAAGCGCCGTGGCCCTGCCCGCGGTGGCAAGGGTGCCGGTCGACCGGCAGCCAAGAAGAAGTAAGGGAGGGCTCTCGACATGGCCAAGAAATCGCAGATCAACAAAGCAAACGCCAAGCCCAAGTACAAAGTGCGCGGCTACACCCGGTGCCGCCGGTGCGGCCGAGCTCGCTCGGTGTACCGCCAGTTCGGGTTGTGCCGCATCTGTCTGCGTGAGATGGCTCACGCGGGCGAGATTCCCGGCCTGACGAAAGCCAGCTGGTGAGGAGACATCATGCTCACTGATCCCATTGCCGACATGCTCACTCGAATCCGCAACGCGAACACCGCGATGCACGACGAGGTTCGCATGCCCTGCTCGAAGCAGAAGATTGCTCTTGCCAAGATCCTCGAACGTGAGGGGTACATCACTGGATTCAGCGTGGCGCCTTCCACCACAGGCCCTGGCGATGTGCTGTCCGTTTCGATGAAGTACTCGGTCGATCGTCTCCGGACGATCTCGGGCCTTCGCCGCATCTCGACTCCCGGCCTACGCGTGTACCGCAAGGGCGACGCGGTGCCGCGCGTGCTCGGTGGCCTGGGTGTAGCCGTTCTATCCACCAGCCATGGGCTCATGACCGACCGCGATGCGCGCATGCGCAACGTCGGCGGCGAAGTGCTCTGCTACGTGTGGTGACGAGAGGAACCCGACATGTCACGAATCGGTAAATCCCCGATTGCCGTTCCCGGTGGCGTCGACATCAGCATCGCTGATGGCGCTGTCACGGTGAAGGGCCCCAAAGGCACCCTCAGCCGGGTCATCCCAGGCGCGATCACGATCCGCCAGGACGACACGACGCTGTTCGTCGAACGCCCCGACGATCTCCGCGGAAACCGCTCCCTGCACGGTCTCACCAGGTCATTGGTGAACAACATGGTCGTTGGTGTCACCGACGGCTTCGTGAAGGAGCTCGAGATCATCGGCGTGGGATACCGCGCCGAGGCGCAGACCCCCACCTCGTTGCGGATGGCGCTCGGTTTCAGCCATCCGGTGATCGTTGCCGCACCCGAGGGGATCACCTTCGAATGCCCCGTGCAGACCCGGGTGATCGTCAAAGGAATCGACAAAGAACTGGTCGGCCAGGTTGCCGCCAACATCCGTTCCATCCGCAAGCCCGAGCCCTACAAGGGCAAGGGTGTTCGCTACCTCGGTGAAAAGGTCGTCCGCAAGGCCGGCAAGACCGGGAAGAAGTGAGGACGCAACCATGAGCAACGTCGCCCAAAAACGCCGTCAGGGCCGCCTCATCCGGCATGCCCGAGTACGCAAGAAGATCCACGGCACCGCGGCTCGTCCGCGTCTCGCCGTGTACCGCTCGAACAAGCATCTCGTGTTGCAGGTCATCGACGACGACGCCGGTCGCACCATCGTGTCGGCCACGTCGAACGAGGCCACGCAACGCGACATCGGTTCGGGTTCCAATGTCGACGCGGCCACGCGTCTTGGTCAGCTCGTCGCCGAGCGGGCCAAGGCTGCCGGCGTCGACACTGTCGTGTTCGATCGTGGCGGCTTTGCCTACCACGGCCGCATCGCTGCGGTGGCTACCGCAGCCCGTGAAGCAGGTTTGGAGTTCTGATGGCTGGTCCCAGCAATTTCGGCAACCGCGACAACCGCGGTGGCAACGAACCCACCCCCGACCCCAACGGCTTGCGTGAATCGCGCGTGATCACGATCAACCGCGTTGCCAAGGTGGTGAAGGGCGGTCGTCGGTTCTCGTTCACGGCGCTCGTCGTGGTCGGTGACGGCAACGGTCGTGTCGGCCTCGGGTATGGCAAGGCGAAAGAGGTGCCGCTGGCTATTCAGAAGGGCACCGAGGAAGCCAAGCGCAACCTGTTCGACGTGCCGCTCGCGGGCAGCACCATCACGCACCCGATCATCGGCATCAACTCTGCCGGTCGTGTGCTGATGAAGCCTGCTGCACCGGGTACCGGCGTAATCGCCGGCGGCGCAGCGCGGGTCATTCTCGAAGAGGCCGGCGTGCACGATGTTTTGTGCAAGTCGCTCGGTTCGTCCAACGCGATCAATGTGGCCCGGGCCACCATCAACGGGCTCAAGAGCCTGCAGCGTCCCGACGTGGTCGCGGCTCGTCGCGGTCTTGCTGCCGAGGACTTCGTACCCAAGGGCGTCCTCACCAGCTACAACGAGCGTGAGAAGCAGCGAGCTTCGGGAGAGAGGCACTGATGCCTGGTCGTCGACCCAACACTTACAGCGGCGAGGTGACCATTACGGTCACCCAGGTTCGCTCAGCAATCGGCAACAAGCCGAAGGCCCATGGCACGCTGCGTGCGCTCGGCCTCGGCCGGATCGGCAACTCCAACACCTTGCCGGACCGTCCCGAGATCCGCGGCATGCTCGCCCGCGTGCCCCACCTCATCAAGGTGACCGAGAACGGAACGGAGGCCTGACATGCGCGTCGATGAACTTTTCCCCGCGCCGGGATCCACCAAGGCCAAGAAGCGACTCGGTCGTGGTATCGGCGGTAAGGGCGGCAAGACCGCCGGTGCCGGCACGAAGGGCCAGCAGTCGCGTGGTCGCGGCAAGGTGGCCCGCGGTTTCGAAGGCGGCCAAATGCCGCTCAAGCAACGTGTGCCGAAGCTGAAGGGTTTCAACAACCCGTTCCGCATCGATTACTCGCCGGTCAACCTCGACCAGATCGCCGCGCTCGATGAGAGTTCGATCAGCCCCGAGGTTCTGGTGGCCCGCGGCCTGGTCCGCAAGGGCACACTGGTCAAGGTGCTCGGCCGCGGAGAGATCACCACCGCGGTCAGTGTGACCGCCCATGCCGTGTCGAAGTCGGCGACCGACGCCATCACCGCTGCTGGCGGTTCGGTGACGTTGCTGCCGCTGCCGTACAAGTCCGGCCGCCCTCCGGTGCAAGGCAACCAGTTCACCAACCGCTGATCGCTCGGTGCGCATGTTTTTCCATTGATCTGTCCGCCGCCCGATGCCGCCGCATGGCGCTGTCGGGGGCGCGCACGTCGTATCATCACC
>JANOKQ010000215.1:0-2294 GCA_031419375.1 Acidimicrobiaceae bacterium | reverse complement strand
GGGACGTCGCGATAGTGGATTGTGCCGATCGTGTCGTCCTCGTGCGCGGCCTGCACCATTCCTAGGTAATCGATCCCGGTCGCCTCCGGCGCCGGCCGTTCGGCCTGGGGACCGCGTTTGGAGACGTGTCGGCCGATCGTGAATGGTGTCGCGACACCCGCGGGTCTGTCGCTGTGGAACCCGTACAGTCGGGTGAGGTCTTCGGGGTCGTAACGGATCACGATTCGTAGCCCGACGAGCGCCGGGTCAACGGCGTAGGTGTTGCCCTCGACACTGATCGTCGCGGTGCGGGTCACCTTGCGCACCGCTGACCATCGGAACGCGTCGGTCAACCGTGCCGGGTCGGGGTGAACCGGGATGCCGTCGGCGTGCCATCTGTCGATCGGTGTCTGGCCGGTCTCAGCATGGGTTCGCCGGTTCGCGATCTGCTCGGCCCAGGCTTCGAACCGGTCGTTCAACGCCTCGAGGCTTTCGATGCCGGTGTGTTCGATCTCGGTGAGGAACCGGTCTCGGATGTATCGGTTCAATCGTTCCTGTTTCCCGCGTCCTTCGGGTGAATACGGTTTGGAGTGCACCAACCGGACGCCCAGCACGGCGCATGTTCTGGACAGCATCGCGTTCGAGAACGGAGCACCGTTATCGGCGTAGAGAACTTCGGGGAGCCCGCGTCGGATGATCGCGTGACGGAACACGTCTTGACCGGCGCGGGTGTTCTCGAACGGCATGAACCGCCCGTGGACCAACAGTCGCGAGTGGTCATCCACGATGAGGAACAGGCGGGCCCGGACCGAGGCCGCGGTCTTGGGGAACGGGACGAACGGCCCGACCAACACGTCGGTGATCCATCGTTCGTTCGATCGATCGGCCTCGTATCGGCCGAACGTTTTCGGTTCCGCTGCGAGCGCGGCGCGGTGCAACCCGCGCCGGCGCAGCTGGGCCCGAACGGTTCGTTCAGCGACACGGACACCATGACGGTGCCAGATGATGTCCGCGATCTGCGCCGCGGAACGGGCAGGGACTTCGATACGTAACGCGGCGGCGACGTCAGCCATCTCCGGATGAGCTCTGACGATCCCGGTGTCGCCACGCTGCTGTGGGCGTAACCCGTCGAGCCCGTGCGTGCGCCATTGACGGAGCCAGCGGTCAATCGTCGCCCGTGAATAGCGGCGATCGGTCCCGTCCGGATGCGCATGCACGCTCCCGGCGATCCGACGCACGATGCCGCCTCGTTCCGCGCCGGTCAACCGCGCCGGCAGCGCTTCAGCGATCACCGCGTATCTGTGCAGAGCGATCTGTTCATACGTCTCGTTGTTCATCATCAGGTTCCTTCCTCACGATCCCCCGGGAATGGGGATGGAGGCATGAAACGACGATTACCGAAAACACGCCACGGCGGATCTCTGTTGGTCGTGATCAACGCCCCGCCGCACACCACCGACACGAACGACCACAACGAACCAGTTCTCACCTCATGACGAGCTGTCGCCGCCGCGTGTGCCCAGCCCATCGCAGCGATCGCGGCAGCCGGCACCACGGCCGGCCAACTCCCCGGGACGGTCCCGCCGAACTCGACCGTCAACGACGAGAACCCCGACCACCACAACGACGCCCGTGCGTTGAAGCGGCGCACCCACCCGCGCACCGTCGTGAACGGCACATCCAACCGAACCGCCGACCGGCCGATCGACGCCACCTTCGCCGTCACATCAGCCAATGCCCGGCCGATCGTGTCGACCACGTCCAACCGCCCGACAAGCGCAAAATTCGGGAGCAACGCGTGCGACGTCCGACACGGCGAGCAGCGCGCCCGCACAATCCACAACCGATGACAACGGCCCCCGGCACGAACCGTCCGCTCATACCCGGACCAGAACATCATCAGCATCGAGCACACCGGACACGACGGCCGCGGAACCGCGACATCACGACCAACGGCCACGTACTTCTCCACAGGCAACGGACACGGCCATACCATGACCACGGGTGGTAACGCACCCTTCCGGACCCCTCCCCGGCGAGCGTCAACTCGTCGAACCGGGAGGGGTCCAACAAGTTTCAGGACACCCCAACCCTCCCAGCTACCCAACCCGCTCAGCAAACATCATTGCCGAACACGACCCCACCATCGTCAGACAATCAGGCCGCTAACACGGGTGTCGTTCCGTGGCGGCTGGGTTGAAGGGCCGGGTGGCCCGGTGTTATCGGCGACGAAGACCAAACGGTCCCATGTGGTGGATCTTGATCCGGTGACGTTCGCGGTGCTCGAACAGATCGGGTCTGGTCGGGACGGGTAC
>JANOKQ010000214.1:0-3343 GCA_031419375.1 Acidimicrobiaceae bacterium | reverse complement strand
GCCCGCTCGCACCAGATCGGCTTCGGTCGGTGCGGCACCATCGTCTGGGATCGGCCCGTGCACATGTCGGACGATCACCGCCATCGCGTCACCCGGCACCGTCGCGTCAGCAGCGAGAACCGCGTCGATCAGGCCGAGCACCGCCACCGCACCGGCCCACAACGCCACCACCGGCCGGGCCGATACCTCCAACAACCGGGCAGCCACGGTGAGCAGGCGAACCCATTCCGCGTGCAGGCCGTCGTGCGACACAAGTGTTCGTTGCCACGCCGGATGGAGATCGTCGGTCGCCGGGCCTGCGTCGACCCACTCGACCCCGCCGGCGAGCACCGGCCGCAGATGCGGGTCGCCGGCCCACACCGCGCGCACGTCCCAGTCCGGATGAAAGCGTTGTACCGCCGCAGCCAAGGGCTCGGGACGCAGCATTCCGTTCGGCACCACGATCACCACGAGCGGCATGGGATAGGGCTGCGTCATTGCCGAAAGTCCCTCATCGCGGGCCTATCTTTGCACAATGCCTGCCGCCACCCCGGACCCCCTCGAGGCCGAGAACGCCGAGCTTCGTCGCCGCGTGGAACGTGCCGAGGAACAGATCGAGGTTCTGCGCGCCGAGGCTTTGGGCCGCCGGGCCGAGGTGCGGTCGCTCGCCGAGGCGCTGCCGGCCGCGCTCAGCCGACACGCGCTGGTCACGGGCATGTTGCGCGACGTGCGCCACCATCCCGACAAGCGCGGTGTGGCCCAGCGCGGGTTGCGCAAGCTCGGTCGGGCGCCGCGCAAGGTCGTTCGCATCCTGCGCAACAAGCTGATCAAGTCGACACGATGACGGTGCCGGTGAAGGTGTTCGTCGCGTCGACCGGCAACGGTTTCATGCGCGACATCGCCTCCTGGCTCGTCGAGGCCGCGCAGGTCGCTGGCCGCGTGGCGACGCTCGTCGACGATGCACTTCCGAGTCTCGACGGATCGATCAACCTCGTCGTTGCCCCACACGAGTTCTTCGAACTGTTCCCGGCCTCGACGGCCGATCTCCAGCGTGCGGCGGCGGCGAGTGTTTGCGTGTGCACCGAGCAGCCCGGCACCCCCTGGTTCCACCTCTCCGTCGATGCCTGCCGCCGCGGCCTGCACGCACTCGACATCAACCCGCACGGCGTGGTCGCCCTCGGCCAGGTTGGCGTGCAGGCGAGCCATCTCCCCCTCGGTGGTGTGCCGTCGCTCACGGTCGAGGCATCGCCCGAGCGCTCCACCGACGTGTTGTTCCTCGGCGGCCTCGACGACCGCCGCGCTGCGATCCTGGCCGATCTCGCGCCTCGGCTGTACCGCCGCAACGCCGAGATGCGGCTGTTCCACTTCGACCGCCCGGTCACACCGACCACGCCCGGCGTGGTGTTCGGTGCCGACAAGTACCGGCTGCTCAGCTCGTCGAAGCTGTTGATCAACCTGCACCGCGACCGGTCGGCGCACCTCCCTGCAGGGACTTCGGCGCCCGCCTATTTCGAGTGGGCCCGGATGATCGAGGCGATGGCCAACGGCTGCGTCGTGATCACCGAACCGTCCGAGGTGCACGATCCGCTCGAAGCCGGTGTGCACTTCGTCGACTCATCCGCTGCCGCCATGGCCGACACGATCGACGCCTTGCTCGGCGACCCGCAGCAACTCGCCAGCATCCGCGCGACGGCCAAGCAAGCGGTTTGCGTCGACCTCGCGCTCGACCGTTCACTCGGGCCGATCCTCGATCGGCTCGAACAGCAGGTGTTGCCACGCCTTGCCGACCACGTCGCCAACAGCCGCCCAACGCGTGGCCTGTGGCGCCTCGGGGCGAGCCGCTTGGTGCCACCTGTCAGGCTCGGACCGTTCCGTCCGTACCGAGCGTTGCAGCGCGATGCCAAGCGGATCGCGCTCGCCGAGAACACCGCGCTGCGCACGCTCGACGGTCTGCGTTGCATGCTTCGTCACGGCACGGCGCAGCGGATCGAGCGGATGGAAACACCAGCATGGGCAGCGGCCCGGCCGGAGGTAAGCGTGATCGTCAGCGTGTACAACTACGCCGACGTGGTCGAGGCCACGCTCGACAGCATCGTCGCCAGTGAGGGCATCAAACTCGAGGTGATCGTGGTGGAAGATCACGCCACCGACGACAGCCGAGCCGTCCTGCAGCGTTACCTCGCCCAACATTCGGACATACCGATGCTGTTGCTCGGCAAGGATGCCAACGAGGGTCTCGCTGCGGCACGCAACACCGGGTTCGATCATGCCAGGGCGCCGCTGGTGATGATGATGGATGCCGACAACATGATCTACCCAACCGCACTCGCCAAGCTCGCCACCGCGCTACACAACGATCCCGAGGCGTCAGCGGTCTACTCGATCCTCGAGGATTTCGGCGATCACCGCGGCGTTCGCAGCGCGGTCGCGTGGGACGTAGAACGGCTGTGCGCGGCGAACTACATCGACGCGCAGGCGATGTGGCGACACGACGCCTGGAATCGCCTCGGCGGATACCGCGACGACGAGGACGTGTTCGGCTGGGAGGACTGGGATCTGTGGCTGCGTCTCGCCACCGCGGGCGGCCGGGCGCTGCTCGTTCCGCAGATCCTCGGCCGCTACCGCGTGCAGTCGGGTTCGATGATCGCGCTCACCAACCTGGCCACCGACGAAGCCATCGATGCGACCAGATTGCGCTACCCCGACCTCCCGTGGCCGTCACCAATCCGTTAGCGGACAGACGTCGGCAGATTCGCACCGTCAACAGTGGACTGCGACGAATCCCGAGGTTCTGGTCCGACGAATCCAGAGATTGTGGTCCGACAATTTCCGACGTCGCGCTGGTGAAACAGCTATCGTCGACATCGTGGCTGACGAAATGCTGGTTCGGAACGCGCTCGCTGTCGCCCAACGGAGGCTGACGTTCTCGCGCGTTTTGGTCATCAACGGGCCACGTCAATCCGGCAAGACGGTGCTGATGCGAATGCTTCACGACGGTATGGGTGGATCGTGGACGTCCTTGGATGACGCAACAACGCTGCTCGCCGCCCGACGCGACAGCGGTGGCTTCGTCCGCGAATCCGAGCGTCCGCTCTTCGTCGACGAGGTGCAGCGTGCCGGCAACCCGTTGATCCTCGCGGTGAAGGGAGCCGTCGACAACGACAACCGGCCCGGCCAGTTCGTCTTGGCTGGCTCAACGCGGTTTCTCTTCGAGCCACGCCTGTCGGAGTCGCTGGCAGGGCGGGCTTCGTTCGTCGACCTCTGGCCGCTGTCGCAGGGCGAGATCGGGCGGATCGAACACGAGGACTTCGTCACGAAGGCGTTTGCAGGCTCGGCGTCACTGTTGGCTTCCGGCGCCGTCGGC
>JANOKQ010000213.1:0-11573 GCA_031419375.1 Acidimicrobiaceae bacterium | reverse complement strand
CGCTCTTGGCGTCGAGAAACTGGCGCACGGTCTTGCGGAGCTCGTCTTGTTCATCGGTGAAGGCAAAGTTCATGCCGACGACTCTGCCGCACCGGTACGACACGACGCCACTTCGTATGTGTACACTCGCGTACACATGATCGGGATTCGTGAGCTGCGCAGCGATCTGGCCGCCCACGTCCGGCGCGCCGCAGCCGGGGAGGCCACCGTCGTCACCGTCGACGGCCACCCGTCGGCGCTGCTCGGGCCGGTGTCGGCGGCGGCGACCGGCGGCATCACCCGTGCCGCGCTCATCGCCTCGGGCGGGTTGTTGCCGCCGCGCCGCGGCGACGGCGCGCTGCCGACGGCGACCGTTGCAGTGTGGGGCAACGCCCGCCTCGACCGGTTGCTGCGCGAGATTCGCGGGTGACCGTGTATCTCGACGCGAGTGCCGTCGTGATGGCCCATCTCGATCAACCCGGCCGCAGCGTCGTCCTCGCCGCGATGGCGGCCGACCCGGAGTGGTGCAGTAGCGGGCTGACCCTGGTGGAGTCGCTCGCGCTGATCGACCGGGTGATCGACGAGCCGGTACTGCGCGCCGATCTCGAAGACCTCGTTCGCCTGACGTGGGACCGGGTTGCGGTCGTACCGGTCGACCAGCGCTGCCTCGACCGTGCCGCTGCGCTGATGCGCGAGCAGCCGCTTCGACTCAGCGACGCGCTCCACCTCGCTGCTGCCGACCGACTGCCGCGACCCATCCGCTTCGTCACCGTCGATCCCGCACAGATCCCCGTCGCCCTCGCGCTCGGTTTCGACGTCGTCTCCCCGTAGCGCGCCCGCCCGGACGCCTCGGTCGTCGCACTGGATCGGGTGAGGTGGCAGACTTTGCCGATGACAACGCTGCATTGGGCTGACGGTCGGTTGGAGATCCACAAGGTCGTCGTGGGACCGTATGCCAACAACGTGTTCGTCCTGCGCTGCCGCACGACCGGCGAATCGGTGCTGATCGACGCAGCCAACGAACACGAACGACTGCTCGAACTGTGCCAACGGCTGGGCGTGAGGCGCGTGCTCGAAACCCACGGCCATTTGGACCACATCGGTGCCGTCCCGGCGATGCGCGAGGCGGGTTACGAGGTGGCCGTCACCGCCCTTGACGCGCCGATGCTGAAAGACGTCGGCTACGACGTGTTCATCGACGACGCCGAGATCATCGAGGTCGGCAAGCTCCGCTTGCAGGCCATCCACAACCCCGGCCACACGCCCGGATCAATCTCGTTCCTCATCGAGGGCTCGCCGGTGCTGTTCAGCGGCGACACGCTGTTCCCCGGCGGCCCTGGGAACACGAGCAACACCGGCAACACCGGCGACGACTTCGCCACCATCATCGACTCCCTCGACAACCGCCTGTTCACGCTGCCGGCCAACACGGTCGTGATGCCCGGTCACGGGGTGGACACCACGATCGGCAACGAGCGCCCGCACCTGGCCGAGTGGGTGGAGCGTGGCTGGTAGCCGCTCGGCGGCGATGACGTTTGCCGAGTTCATCGAATCACGATCGCCCGGCTTCGACGCGATGCGGTTACTGCTCGCGTTCGCCGTACTGGTCAGCCACACATGGCCGCTCGGCGGGTTCGGCGGCGAGCCGTCGTCGCCGCTCGCCCCCGGCTACCTCACCCTCGGCGGGTTCGCCGTCGCCGGGTTCTTCGCGCTGAGCGGGCTACTCGTCGGCCGGTCGGCACTGCAGCGATCCCCCGGCCGCTACGCGCGAGCGAGGCTCGTCCGAGTCGTGCCCGGCTACTGGGTGGCGTTGGTGCTGAGCGGATTCGGGTTCGCCGCACTCGGGTTCGTTCACGAGCGCGGCTCGCTGGCCGGGTTCTTCACCCTCGACGCAGGCGGCCCGTTCGCCTATGTCGGTCGTGCTGCGCTGTTCCCGATCGAGTTCTTCCACGCGGTGGCCGACGTGTTCCAGACCAACACCCCGTACGGTCGAGTGACGGGGACCAGCTTTGTCAACGGATCGCTGTGGACGCTCGCCTACGAGATGCGCTGTTACCTACTCGTCGGCCTGCTGGCGGTGGTCGCCAAGCGCTACGGCGGCCGCACGACGATCACCGTTGCGTGGCTCGTCACCGGCGTTGTCGGCATTGCGTACTGGGCCGCGCCAGACGACGTGAACTTCGTGATCGGCACAGTGGCCGACCGGACGATGGTGATGTTCGCATTCATCTTCCTCGGCGGCGCACTCGTCGGCGTGTGGGCCGACCGGATCAGGTTGTTCGGGCCCGTGCCGGTCGCCGCGCTCGTGTTCGCATTGATCGTCGGGCGCATCTCGCTCACCGCTTCCCAGCACCTCGGCGGCGCGTCGCTCGCGCTCGTTTTGCCGCCGATTGCCGCACTGCTCGCGCCGATCGGGACGCAACTGCGCGGCATCGACCTCAGCTACGGCCTGTACCTCTATGCCTGGCCGGTGCAGCAGGTGATGGCGATGTATGACGTAGTACCCGGACCATGGAGGTTCATCGCGATCGCGACCGTCGCCACGCTGATGCTGGCGGCCGCAAGCTGGTTCCTGGTCGAGCGCCCGGCGATGCGCCGCTTCGGCACCCGGCCACGTCATCGCACAACGGCCCCCGCCGGCGTCACCGTCGGGGCCGTGCTGACCGGACCACAGCCGTGACCCACCAAGCGGACTTCGGACAAGCGGACTTCGGACCAGCGGACTTCGAGCCAGCGGGCACACGCCGGCTGCGGGGCGCGGCGCGATGAGCGAACGACCCGACGACCGGGCACTGCGTTACGACGAACGGCCCGACGATCACGCCCCGGTCCACACGGCGCAGCTTCCGCCCACACCGACGCGCGATCGCAACATCGTCGCCACCGCGTGGATCGAGGCACCGGCCGAACTGCTTGCGCTCGGCGCCGATCTGCCCGGTCGACCGGTCGCAACCTACAAACGGCGGATCGGCTCGTGGCTGCTGTGGCGGTCCGGCCCGGCAACCGGTGGCGACGCCAGGTACTGGGCCGCCGATGCCGACGATTTGGCACAGCAGATGATGTTCCGGCTGTACCCCTCGGGCGACGGCGACGGCATCGGCCCGAGCGGCACGCACCACACCCGCTTCCGCGCCTGGAAAGAAGACCTCCTCGGCCGGCCGGCGCCATAAGAGCCACGCACCGCGCGTTGACAGCGGGCTGCGGAGGCGATTGAGTGGTGTTGTGCCGACTTCCGTGCAGTCGTCGATGGTGCCGTCGTTGCTACCGGCCGCGCACGAAACGGCCGAGCTTCGTGCCGATGGGCGTGCGCACCGCGAGATACGCGACGCCCTGCGCCGCATCCCGTCGTGGCGCAACGCGTTGTCCGTGCTGGGACTCTACGTCCAGACCGCGGCGGTGCTCGTCGCTGCGGTGTGGTGGACACCGTGGGCAATCGTGCCCGCATTCATCCTGATGGGCCGCGCCCACGCCCAGTTCGCTTCGCTCATGCACGAGGCCGCCCACCGGCTGCTGTTCACCAACCGGCGGGCCAACGACCTCGTCGGCCGCTGGCTGCTCGGCTACCCGAGCTTCACCCCGACCGACGCGTACCGGCGGGTCCACATGGCACACCACCGCCAGGAGTTCGGTCCCGACGAACCTGACATGGCGCTCTACGCCGGCTACCCGATCACCACTGCAAGCCTGCGCCGCAAGCTGGTCCGCGACGCCACCGGGCGCACTGGCGGGAAGTTGATGCTCGGCCTGCTTCGGGGTTGGAAGGCTCCCGATCAGCGGAGCCGGCGCACGTTCTGGAAGATCATCGCGGTGCAGGCGGTACTGGTGGCGGCGGCCATCGTCAGCGGTCACTGGTGGGTTTATCCGGTGTTGTGGGTCGCTCCGTACCTGACGGTGTGGCGCGTGATCAACCGGCTGCGCTCGATCGCCGAACACGGCGGAATGCAACTGTCGAGCGACCGCCGCGAGACCACCCACACGGTGCGCCAGTCGTGGCCGGCCCGGTTCATGCTGGTGCCATACAACATCGGCTGGCACCTCCCCCACCACGTCGACTCCGGGGTACCGTTCCGCAACCTGCCCCGCTACCACCGGGCGCTCCACGAAAGCGGTTACGTCGACGACTCGATCGAGCATTCCAGCTACCACTCGTTATGGAAGGCGCTGTCAGCCCGACCCGCCTGAACCCCGGCTCACCCCTGGGCCAGGCCCGGACGCCCCGCCGGTTGTCGAGAAACACACCGTGACGGGGGATTTCTCGACAACCCACCGCTCCACCAGCCCCGACCGCACCCCCGACCACAGCACCAACCCCGACCACCGGCCCCGGCCCGGCCCGGGCGCATGGTCGCCTGTCGAGAAACACACCGCGGCGGGGGATTTCTCGACAACCCAAAGCTCCACCAACCCCGGCCACCAACCCCGGCCGCACACCCCGACCGCACACCCCGGCCGCACACCCCGACCGCATCCCCGGCCGCACACCCGGCCGCACCTCGCTCGCCGCTCGACGGCGCGAGCGGTACGGTCGGCGGTGATCGCTCGCACCGATCCCGACAGGAGCCACGATGCCTTCGATGCACGAATGGGATGGCACGACCGAGCTCTTCGCGCACTCCGTGATCGGCTATGCGATCGAGCGGCTGCGGCTGCCCAAGGATCCGCGCTGGGGGCAGCATCCGCGGGCCGAGCTCGATGCGGCGCTGGCCCACGCGATCACACCGCACGGGGCCGGAGCCCACGAGGCCCTGCGGCTCGTCCGCGACGTGTTGATCCCGGCATGCCGACCGATGGACGACCCGATGAACCTCGCCTACGTCCCCACGGCACCAACGGTCGCAGCGACGATGTTCGATCTGGTGGTCAGCGCATCGTCGATCTTCGGCGGCGCGTGGGAGGGCGGTGCGGGCGCAATCGCCGCCGAGAACCAAGCGCTGCGCTGGCTGGCCGACCTCGCCGGACTGCCCGCCTCGGCCGGCGGCGTGTTCTTGTCGGGCGGCTCGGCCGTCAACCTCAGCGCCCTTGTGACGGCTCGCGAGGTCTACCGCGAGGCACAGCTCCAACGGCAACCCGCCAATCCCGGCGCCCCTGACCCAGCGCCCCGATCGCTCGCTCGTCGACTCGCGTTCGCGGCGACCACCGAGGTGCACGCCTCGGTACGCGCCACCGCCCGGGTGATGGACGTCGACATCGTCACCGTCGACGTCGACGACCGCGACCGGATGACCGGCGAGGCGCTGCGAGGCGCACTCGCTGTGCGTGACGACGTCGGCGTGTTCGCCGTCGTCACCTCCGCCGGAACCACCAACGCCGGAGCGATCGACCTCCTCGACGAGGTGGCCGACGTGTGCGCCGAACGGAACCTGTGGCTCCACGTCGACGGCGCCTACGGGCTCGCCGCGATGTGCTCGCCCGAAGGACGGGCCCGCTTCCCCGGCATCGAGCGGGTCGATAGCTTCGGCGTCGATCCGCACAAATGGCTGTTCGCCCCGTACGACTGCGCCGCCCTCGTGTACCGCGATCCGGCACCCGCGGCCCGAGCCCATGCTCAGCACGGCGACTACCTCGATGCGGTCGACCGCGACGAGTGGAACCCGGCCGACTACGCCTACCACCTCTCCCGCCGGGTTCGCGGCCTGCCGCTGTGGTTCTCGCTGGCCACCTACGGCACCGACGCCTACGCGGAAGCGATGAACACCACCCTCGACACCGCCAACGCGTTCGCCGCAGCCGTCAGCGAGCATCCGGATTTCGAGCTCCTCCTCGATCCCGAGCTGTCGATCGTGCTGTTCCGCCGGAACGGTTGGACGCCGGAGCAGTACCGCCACTGGAGCGCCACCCGCGCCCACGAAGGGGTGGCGCTCGTGATCCCCACCCGCTGGCGCGGCGAGGTGTGCTTCCGGGTCTGCGTGGTCAACCCCCGGACCACCGTCGACGCCCTCCGCTCCCTCCTCGACGATATGGCCAGCTACTGAAGGATCTGGGCAGGATTCCTCTCGGATACCGGGAGGAATCCTGCCCAGATCTTTTGGTGATGCTGGTGGGCGCGGGGGTTTCCACTATGGCGGTAGGGGAAATACACTGAGCTGCGTGAGTGACCAGCAAACCGCCGTACCCGAGCTGTTCCGAGTCGACGACCTCCACGCCCGCCCGGCCGAGACCGACACCCCCACCCCCGAGATCCTCCGTGGCGTGTCGCTCGCCGTTCAAGCTGGCGAGGTGCATGCGATCATGGGCCCGAACGGTTCCGGCAAGAGCACCCTTGCCAGCACGCTGATGGCCTCGCCCGAGTACGAGGTCACCGCCGGCACCATCACCTTCCTCGGCGACGACATCACGGAATGGCCGACCGACGTGCGCGCCAAGGCCGGCATGTTCCTGGCATTCCAGTACCCGCAAGAGATCCCCGGCGTCTCGGTGATCCAGTTCCTCCGCCAGGCGCTGTCGGCGCGCAAGGGGATCGACCTGTCAGTGCTCGAACTGCGGCTCGCATCGATGGACTGGATGAAGCGGCTCGGCATGGACAGCACGTTCGTCGACCGGTACCTGAACGAGGGCTTCAGCGGTGGCGAAAAGAAGCGCAACGAGATCATGCAGCTCGCCATCTTGGAACCCGAGCTGGCCATCCTGGACGAGACCGATTCCGGGCTCGACATCGATGCGCTGCGGATCGTCGCCAAAGGCATCCGCGAGGTCCGCGCCGACCGGCCCAGCCTCGGCGTACTGCTGATCACCCACTACCAGCGGCTACTCGACGAGTTGCATCCCGACCACATTCACATCCTCGTCGACGGCAAGATCGTCGCCAGCGGCGGGATGGAACTGGCCGAGATCCTCGAACGAGACGGCTACGAGGCGTTCCGGGGGTGACGATGGGCATCGACGTCGCTGCCATCCGCGCGCAGTTCCCGATCCTGTCGCGCGAGATCGACGGTCTGCCGTTGGTGTACCTCGACTCAGCCAACACCTCACAAAAGCCGCGCCAGGTGATCGACGCAATGACTCGCTTCACCGAGTGCTCGTACGCCCCGATCAACCGCAGCGCCTACCGCCTTGCCGCCGAAGCGACCGACGCGTTCGAGGGTGCCCGTACTGCGGTGCAACGCTTCATCAATGCCCCGAAACCGCACGAGGTGCTCTTCACCAAGAACGCCAGCGAAGCGCTCAACCTGGTGGCCCACTCGTGGGGCCGGGCCAACCTGCAGCGCGGCGACGTGGTGGTGCTCACCCACATGGAGCACCACGCCAACATCGTGCCGTGGCACATGCTGGTCGCCGAGCGCGGCATCGAGCTGCGCTGGGTACCGCTCACCACCGACGGCCAACTCGATCTCACCGACCTAGCGACGCTGCTCGACGGGGCCAAGGCGTTCAGCTTCACGGCGATGAGCAACGTGCTCGGCACCATCACCCCGGTGGCCGAACTGTGCCGCGCCGCCCACGCCGCCGGGGCGGTCGCCATCGTCGACGGCTGCCAGTACGTGCCCCACAACGTCACCGACGTGCAGGCCTGGGACGCCGACTTCATGGCGTTCAGCAGCCACAAGATGTGCGGCCCATCGGGCATCGGCGTGCTGTGGGGTCGTGAGGCCCTGCTCGACGCGATGCCGCCGTTCCTCGGTGGTGGCAACATGATCACCGACGTCCGCCTCGACGGGTTCACCACCGCCGAGCTGCCAGCCAAGTTCGAAGCGGGCACGCCGCCGATCATCGAAGCGATCGGCATGGGTGCCGCTGTCGAGTTCTTGGAGTGCATCGGCATGACCGAGATCCGCCAGCACGAGATGCAGGTGGCCGACTACGCGCTCCGCACCCTCACCGAACGCTTCGGCGACGGCATCACCATCCACGGCCCCACCAACGTCGAAGCTCGCGGGGCAACGTTCAGCTTCGCATTCCGCGGCATCCATCCCCACGATCTCAGTCAGGTGCTCGACCAGCGCAACGTGTGCGTGCGCGCCGGCCATCACTGCGCGAAACCGCTGATGCGAATTCTCGGTGCGCCTGCCACGGCGCGCGCCAGCTTCTACCTGTACAACGACGAAAGCGAAGTCGACGTGTTGGCCGATGCGCTCGACAGCGCCAGCGATATCTTCGGTTTCTGAACGAAAGGCCCCGCCATGCCCGGCTTGGAAGACTTGTACCGAGAGATCATCCTTGATCACTACCGCACCCCGCGCAACCGCGGCGAGCTGGCACCCCCGGCCACCCACGCGATCGGTCACAACCCGTTGTGCGGCGACGAGATCGAGGTCTACCTCGACGTGGTCGACGGCATCGTCAGCGACATCAAGGTGGCCGGTCAGGGATGCTCGATCTCGCAGAGCTCGGCGTCGATGATGAGCCAGGCGGTGAAGGGCAAGCCGGTCGCCGACGTACGCGCCCTGGTGCACAAGTTCCGCTCAATGATGTCACTCGAGGAAGCCGACGAAACGGTGACGGCCGAGGTGAAGCTCGGCGATCTCGAAGCGCTGCAGGGCGTGGTCAAGTTCCCGGTGCGGATCAAGTGCGCCGTGTTGGCCTGGAACACCCTCACGCAAGCACTCGCCGAAGCGAACGCCTGACCGTGTGGTCGCCGCGCCGGTAGCGAGCGGCCGACCGGCAGCTCCTACGCTGCGAGGCGCATGAACACCATCCCGGCACAGGTTTCCGACATCTCCACCGACTGGCTGAACGAGGTGCTCGATGGGCGAACCGGGACCATCACCGGGTTCACGGCCACCCGTCTCGGCGAGGGTGTGGGCATTCTTGGCGAATTGGCCCGGCTGGACTTCAGCTATGCCGACGGCCACAGCGGCCCGGCGACGATGATTGCCAAGTGCCAATCGGAGGCACCCGAGAACCGGTTCCTCGGTCAGGTGATGGGCTTCTACCTGCGCGAGGTCAACTTCTACCGTGAGGTGGCTGGCTCGCTCGACATCCGTGTCCCCGAGGCCTATTACGTCGACTGCGCTCCCGACGGGGTGCCGTTCGTGCTGCTGATCGAAGACATCGCCGAGTCCGTCTGCCCGAACCAGAGCGCCGGAATCAGTGCCGACGATGCCCGGCGCATCCTCGCTCCGGTGGCCCGCCTGCATGCCCGCTACTGGGGCAGCCCCGAGCTCGACGACATGGCGTGGCTGCCGCCGATGGACAACGCGCTGTACCAGGGCGGCCAGGCGATGGCGCTGGAGAGGTTTCCCGCGTTCGCCGAGCGTTTCGGCGGGCGAATCGGCGCCGAGATGTTGGCCACCATCGAGCGTGCGTGTAACCACTACGTCGATATCCTCCGCTACGTCGCCGGGCATGGGGTGAACACGTTCACCCATACGGATTGCCGGGCCGAGAACTACCTGTTCGGCGGCTCGGCCGGGCCCGACGCGGTGACCATGGTCGATTTCCAGCTGTGCACCCGCCACTTCGGCCCGTGGGACGTGGCCAACCTGATCGGCGGATCGATGACCCCCGAGGTTCGCCGAGCCTGTGAAACCGAGTTGGTCGAGAACTATCACCGCGACCTCGAATCGCTCGGCGTTTCCGGGTACAGCCTGGAACAGTGCTGGCGCGAGTACCGCCTGAGCCTGCTGCAGCTGTGCACCGCGTCGGTGATCATCAGCGATCTGCAAGGCGGCAACGACCGCGGTGCCGAGCTACTCGAGAACCTGTTCCTGCGCCCGATCCTGGCTGCCACCGACCACAACGTCGGTGAGCTGCTGGCGGAGTTCTGCTGATGGCGTTTCATCCGTCGACTGACGTGTTCGACGAGATCGCCCCCCATCCAGACGGCGTCGACCCCGCCAGCGAGCTCGTCCACGAACGCGCCTACGTGGTGCGCGCCTATCGCAAGGACGCGTCCACGCTCGTGCTGCGCGGCGCGGTGCGCGACCAGAAGCCACCCGGGTTGTACATCGCCGACGACGCCGACCCGATGACCGTGCACCACATGATGGTCGATGTGCACGTCGCTGTGCCCTCGATGGAGATCACCGCGGCGACGGCTGTGCTGGCAACGCATCCCCACGCGTCATGTCAGCGCATCGAGGACCACTACGACAACCTCGTTGGGTTGTCGATCGCCCGCGGCTTCACCCACAAGGTGCGCGAGCTGTTCGGTGGCCCGCGCGGGTGTACGCACACCACCGCGCTGTTGCAGGCGATGGCACCCGTCGCCGTGCAATCGATGTGGTCGTTCCGCTTCGCTGCGGCCCGCGAAAACCCCGGTTCCCGGCCCCTCGATTCACCCGAGGCCCGCGCCCAGTTGGTCGCCAACAACCTGAACACCTGTCACGTGTGGGCCGAAGATGGCGACCACGTTGCGGCGATCCGCTCTGGCGAGCCCCACGCCGTTCCCGTGTGGATCGCCAAGCGATTGGAAGCCCTCGGCCGAAGCCCCGAGAACTGGCGCTCGCGCAAGTAACCCACCCAAGCCCGCGAGTCATCCGAGTCCCCGCGAGTCATCCGAGTCCCCGCGAGTCAGCCAAGCCCCCGCGAGTCAGCCAAGCCCCCGCGAGTCATCCGAGTCCACGCGAGTCAGCCAAGTATGGAGAGGGGGATCCGAGTGTTGAGCGCGCACACGGGTGGGCGCTCGGCACTCGGATGACGCCGACTGGTGCGGCGACCGTCGACACGGCGCCTCCGTCGACACGGCGCGCGACGAACCGCCGATTCCGCAACCTGGGTGAAGCACCGACAACGGTCAGCGTGCGCAGGTGGGACACCTACGGCTACTGGCAAGCAGCAGATCGGGATCGATGAAGATTCGCAACTGGGTCGTGTGGCCGCCCGGTGGCCCCTGGCCTTTGAAACTGGCCCCTCAACGGTGGAGTGCCTCGAGGAACGCTGCCGCATCGACACCCGCCTGCCGGAGGATCCCACCCAGGCTGCCTCGCTTGATCTCGCGATGGAGCGGCACCACACACCCGCTCGTACCACGTCGAAGCATCACATGGCTTCCACGCTGACGAACCACCTCGAAGCCGAGGCGCTCGAGCGTCCGAAACGCCTCGGTGCCCGAGACGTGCGGGAGCTCAGGCAACGTTGGCGATGTGGAACGTCGTGACGACCGGCCGCTCACCGAGCGGCAAAGGGAACTCTTCCAAGTAGAGGGCCGTCGCCTCCGTCAGGTTGCTCAGCGCCTCAGCCTGAGTCTCACCTTCGGAGGTCGTGCCTGTCTCGGGATTCAATGCGCTGAACCCGCCTTCAGGCGCGGCCCACAGCACGGCTGCCAGTTCGACGTCCTCAGCTTGGTGCCCGTGCATGCGACCATCTAACCGGCCCCGCGGCCAATTCGCAAGGCCCTGACAACCGGGGCTGCGGCAGGCGCTGGACTAGCACAACTGGTGATCGGTTCTCGACACGCGACGCCGCCGATCGCCGACCAACGTTGAACGACGGCCAGCAGACACGTCTCAGGTGAACGAACTCAGCCTCGCTTCACGTCGGTGACCAAACCGCCACTCGCTTCGACCAACTCGTGTGGCTCGATGCCGAAAACGTCGTTCCACGTTCCCGCCGCGGCCCACACCTCGGGCCACGCCAGCAGGTCGGGGTCGATGAACACCCGCAGCGTTCGGGTGTGGCCAAACGGCGGCACCCCGCCGATCGGGAAGCCGGTGGCC
>JANOKQ010000212.1:0-3780 GCA_031419375.1 Acidimicrobiaceae bacterium | reverse complement strand
GCCGGCGACCTGGCCCATGGTCGTCGCATTGCTGGCACCGGGCAAGGCACGTGCCGCTGAAGCGGAGCGTGCCAACCTCGTTCTGGCACCCGCCCCGCTGGCGGCCGCGGCCCGCGTCGTGCTAGGTGATCGCGTTCTTGTCATCCGTGTCGCCACATTCGACGAGGCCCTCGTTTCGCTCCGCTAAGCGACGAGTGATCACCTCGTTCCTGAAGCCGACTTCAGGGCGCTTTAGCCGGCGCCCAGGCGGCGGCGCGATCGTTCGTCAACGGCTGCACCGCCCGCACACCCAGCACGCCTCGCTTACCTTGCCGCCGCTGTCCTACGACACCGCCCTCGTTGGAGCCGTTCATGAGCGCCGCGTTCAACTTCTCGAAGCAATTCAACGAGGACTGCAGCACGACCGGCTTCACCGCACACATCCGCCTCTTCGCCCTTGGGGCAACCACGAGCGCCTCGGAACCCGTGTCGACCGACGCCCGACTCGACACCGACGCCCAAGTGGTCGGCACCATGCACGATCAACGACACATCGAATCGGCCTGGGAGTCGCAGACACCTCCTGAAGGCGGCTTCAGCCACCTTCAGGCCACGGGCAGCCGCCGAAGTCCACGATCATCTCAAACCACGCACACGGAGCGTCCGAGATGACCGACACCACCAGCACCCCCAGCATCAAAGAGCGCTACACCCTGCCCCCGCTCCCGTACCGGGTCTCCGAACTGGAGCCATGGATGTCGGCAGAGACAGTGATCCTTCATCACGACCGCCACCACGCTGCATACGTGGCCGGCGCGAACCAGGCCCTGGCCCAGCTCGCGACAGCCCGGGCCAACCACGACTGGGGAACGATCAACCAGCTCGAGGCCGACCTCGCCGTCGCTATCGACGCCAGCTTCGGCGAATTCGACACCTTCCGCGAGCAGTTCACGCGCGCCGCACTCGGCGTCCAGGGCTCGGGCTGGGCGGCACTCGCCTGGGAACCTGTCGGCCGGTGCCTCGTGATCGAGCAGATCCATGACCATCAGTCCACCATCGCGCAAGGGTCGAACCTGCTGCTGGTCTGTGACGTGTGGGAGCACGCCTACTACCTGCAATACCGCAACGCTCGCGCCGATTGGCTCGACGCGTTCTGGCACATCGTCAACTGGGCCGATGTCGAGCAGCGCCTCGTAGGGACTGGGCTGCACGACGACTACGCGCACGAACCGCTCACTTGGCCGGCGGCGGTGCAGGAAACCACGCCCTGAACTCAGCGCCGCCCGCTGGCTCGGCCGAACTCAGTGTGCCGCCGTTGGACTTCATCACCGAGCGAGCGATCGCCAGACCCAGGCCGCTACCACCCGCGTCCAACGTGCGAGCCTCGTCGAGCCGTGTGAACGCATCGAAGATCCGTTCGTGCATCCCTTGCCTGGATCGACTCGCCGTCGTTCGCCACCGCGCGCGTCACACCCTCCGCCCCAGCGGTGACGGCCACCCGGATCTCGGATACGGCGTGTCGTTCGGCGTTGTCGAGCAGGTTTCGCACCACCCGTACCACACCATCGCGGTCAGCCACGATGTTCCCGACCACCCGCTCGGCCAGGTCGAAACGCTGAGCCACCGTCGACACATCCGACCTCGACCGGGTCAAAGTCCGCAGGTCACGCGAAAGCCCCTCGAGCCGGGTGACCTCGATCAGCAGGTCTTCTCCAATCGCCGGCCACTCGGCACGATCCGGGTATTCCAAGGCGACTTCGACTTCTGTGCGAATCGCCGACAGCGGGCTCCGCAACTCATGCGATGCCGAGGCAGCAAACAACTCCTGTAGTTGCGCTGCCTCCGCTAGGCGATCCAACATGCGGTTCAAGGTGATCGCGAGACGGCCGAGTTCGTCGTCCGACGGTGCGTCGACTCGACCAGTGAGGTCATGAGCCTCGATCCGATCCACCTCGGCGCGCATCGCCTCTACGGGCACCAACGCCCTCCTCGCCACCCTGGAGATGAACCAAGCGGTCAAAACCACGATCACCGGCAACGCCAGCAACGCCGCGTTGCGTAGGTATTGCTCAGCTCGGTGTGCGGCCGAGTTCGACTTGACCGCATAGATCGTCAACGGTCCTACCGGCGATGGCACAGTTCGAACAACGATCCGGTAGTGCTCGCCTCTTGTACCGTTGATGTCCGTCCCGTCGACGGTGACCACCCTCTGCTCACCGACGGGTGGCGCCGCAACCTCACCGAGGTGAATGGTTCACCGAAAGGACCTAATTGGGTAGTTCTCCAAGCAAGGCGTCGCTTACCCAACACGTGGCGAGATGCAGCGTATTGGTGATCCGGACCACCCGTTTCGGTTCGTCGATCCCCCGGCCACACATGCTCAGTGCGGCCTTCACGCAGTCGGTTTCGGTGGGCAGTACCATCGGCAGTCGGCTGCGACGGACCCCACTCGGTCCGGCGGTGAAGCAGTTCACGTAGGTCTTGGCGAAGTCGATCTGGCGAGCTACCGAGACGGGGATGAAGTCGGCGAAGCCGATCCCCAAGACGTTCCCCCCGGATACCTCGGTGATGCCGAGGAGCACGATCGTGGACACTGTTGGCGACGCGAGATCGGCTAGGCCGTGGACCCAGAACCGGCCTGTCACGTTGGGATCGATCGTGGTGCCGCTGATGTCTTTGCCGCCATGATCGATGATCAGCACGTCGATCTGCGCGAACGGCAACGGTGGCACGAGATCACGGGCGTGTTCGGTGAGCACGCGTTCGGGCTCGCCGCCGACCTCGTCGGCGGTCAGTGCTTCCACGCGGACGACCTCGCCACTGGCGGATTCGAGCGAGGCCACACCACCCAGTAGTCGGCCCGTGGCACGCAGTGCGTCGATGCCATTGAGCAGCCGGTCGCGCATTTCGACGGGTCCGCACGAGTGGATCTGTGCAGCTCCCGGTTGCTTGCCGAAGCCGACGACGGCCATCTTCGTGCAGCCACTCTCGATCGGGCCTTTGAAGCAGGTGTGCGGCTTGACACGGTTGACCGGCAGGATTCGGTCGGCCCCCGCCGCATGCCGGTCGAGGTAGATCGGCATGCCGTCGGGTGTTCTGGCCACCTCGACGGTCTCCATTGTCGAGCGGATCTCGGCCCCGAGCGACGCCTCGGTCATTCCCAGCGCCTCGAGCATCGTCCGCTGGCCCTCGGCGGTGGCACCCCCGTGGCTGCCCATTGCCGGTACGACGAATGGCTCGGCGCCGAGAGCGCGCAGCCCGTCGATGGTGCCACGCATCAGCCCGACACGATCGGTCAAACCGCGACTGCCCGCCCCCACGGCGATGGTCATCCCCGGTGTGACGTGTGGGGCGAACACGTCACGAACGCGCGCGTAGGCGAGCTCGGCCACGTTGGCAATGCCGTCAGGTCGCGGGATCGGCAGGTGTACCTCGTGAAGTTCGGGGATGACGAGGTCGGGGTGGAACGGTAAGTCGATGCCCTCGACGAGCTGCTGCCACGGGTCCATGATCACAACGTAGTCCCGTGGATCCCGGCGGTGCCGCCGATCACCACTGGTGGGGAGCTCGCCCGGTAGGCCTCCATCGCAGGTCGCAGCTGCAACGGCGCGGCCCCGTGCATGATCACTCCGTCGGCGCCCAGTTCGAACTGGTGGCGGATCGCCGCGGCACAGTCCGCCGGGCTACCAGTCGCGGCCGCCACGAGCCACTCTGTGGGGATGAGCGTGGCGACGTGTTCCAGTTCGCCGATGGTGGCCTTGCTATCGAGCGCGCTACGGAAGCCGGCAACGAACGGGTCGG
>JANOKQ010000211.1:0-1514 GCA_031419375.1 Acidimicrobiaceae bacterium | reverse complement strand
GCTGACTTTATCGTCGTGGGTCGAAGGGCATGACGGCCTGCTCAGAGGTGATTTGCGGGTGACCGGCAGTGTCCGCCAAGGTTTCCGAATCGCCCGCATTCCGCGCTTTGCCGCGACTTTTCGCGACTTTCGCTCCCGGCTGTCCGCGTCCGTGATGACAACGGACGGTCATCGTTGGGCGAAGTCTCGAAGTGGTGCGATGTCGCCGCGGTCGGCAGCTTGGAGCGCGGTGGTGTAGTTGCGTCGGGCGGTGGGGCCGGTCTCGATGTTGTCGCCTGTGCCCCATGTCAGTCTGGGTTCTCCGTTGAGGTGGAGGTAGATGTCGGCTATTAATCGGGCGTGTCGGCCGTTGCCGTTGCGGTATGGGTGGACGAAGACAAGGCGATGGTGGAGTCGCACCGCGCGCTCGGCTGGTTGGTAGGTGTTGTGGTCGTGCCAGTAGAGGGCGTCGTCGAAGAGCAGTTTCATTTGGGTGGTGATCTGGTGCGCTTCGACGCCGATGTTGGCCATTCGTGTCCTGTGCTGGCCGGCCCATCGCCAGACGTCGCCGAACATCCGCCGGTGAACTCGATCGGCGAAGTCGATGGTCAGCAGCCGGTCCGTGCCGGCCACCCGCCGCCGCCCGAATGCCGATAGCGTCGCTGTCTCGATGTTGGCCTGTTCGGCCAGGTTGAGATCGGCGCGTGTGGCGACGAAGGTGGGGATCAGCCCGTCGATGTCCTCGTCGGTGAGCGGGGTCGCTCTGGCCGCGTCGTCGCCTGGGAGTCGGGTCGTCACGGGTGCCCCGGCTCGTCCCAGAGGCGTCCGGCGGTGATCAGTTTTGTGGCGTAGTCGTCGATGCGCCGTTCGAGTTGGTTGGGTGTGAGGCCTTGCTGTTCGAGGCGCATCGTTCGATCGACGGTGGCGATGTCGGCTCGGGCGACCGTGCGGGCTCGGTTGCGGACGATCTCGTCGAGGCTCGCGCGAGGTGCGAGCACGTAGACGAGGTCGCACTCGAGGGCGTCGGCGGCGCGACGGAGCGTGTCGAGTTGGACGACGCCGTCTGCCTCGGAGCGTTCGAGTTGAGCGACTGCTGGCTGTGAGATGTTGATCCGTGCAGCAAGCTGTCGGCTGCTCATCCCGAGTGCGTCGCGGATTGCTCGCACCCACCCCCGAGCCGGGCGCTCGGCGAACGCCAAGATGTCGTGGTCGTGGAAGCGGGCATCGAGTCCACTCCTGGCGAGTGCTGCGCGGTCTTGCTTCTGCATAGATCACAGCTGATCAAAGACTCAACTAAAGACAAGGTTTAACTTATCGATACTTCTAGTTCTGGTAAGCCATAGACTCTTACCGGGAACGAATGCCGACGGCGCATCTTGCGTAGCCATTATCGCTACTTTGAGCGCGTGAGTGGCACGGTCGTCGCAGTCGAACGCCGCTCGATGGGAGCATCGAGGCCCAGCTACCGGAGCCAGTTGTTGGCCGACACGCTCGTTGGGGATGGCGGCGACACGTTGTGGGGTGATGGCAGCGGG
>JANOKQ010000210.1:0-2061 GCA_031419375.1 Acidimicrobiaceae bacterium | reverse complement strand
CACGGGCGAGCGGCTCAACGAGCAACCGTTCGGACAGCGGTGGGCACGAACAGGTGAACGACGTGACCAAATGGAAGAAGGTATCGAGGTGCTGCGGTCGCTATTCGCCGGCGACAACGTCAACCATCGTGGAACCTGGTGGAGCGTGGAGAGCCTCTCCCTGGCCACTCGTCCTGCGACCCCGCCACCGATTTATGTGGCGACCGCCGGGCCGCGCAGTGCAGCTCTCGCTGGGAAGATTGGCGACGGCATCATCGGCGTCACCCCCGATCAGCGCCTCGTCGACGCGTTCCGCGGCAGCGGTGGGGCAGGCAAACCGTGCATCGGCCAAGTCCACGTGTCGATCGCCGCGACCCTCGACGAAGCCCGTGAGAACGCCTGGAACTGGTGGCCGCAAGCCGTCGTACCGCCTGCGCTGCTGAGCGAGATGTCCAAGCCCGAACATTTCGAAGCAGCGAGCGCTGCGGTCGGCCGCACCACCATCGGCGACATGGTGGTGTGCGCCACCAACGCGGGGCCGATCGTGGCGGCCATCGACCGGTTCGTCGGGGCCGGCTACGGCACGGTCTACGTCCACCAGGTCGGTCCCGACCAGCAACGGCTTGCCGACCTGGCCGCCGCCGAGCTGCTGCCCCACTACGGCACGCCCGCGTGACGTCAGCGGACGAGTCGCTAGCGGACCCGGGGCTCGAACCGTCACGCACTGAGTCGGAGCATCGCCCGCCACTCGGGGCCCACCGTTTGCTCGGCCAGGGGCGGGGCGCGGCGCTGATCCGGCCAGCGGGCGAAATCGATTGGTGGTGCCCGAACCAGTTCCACGCTACGCCGTTGCTGTGGTCGTTGCTCGACGCCGACGGTGGTGCGGCGCGGTGGCTCGATGTCGAGATTGCAACGTGGGATGCAGCGCCGGCGGGGGCCACCGCGCGTACCACCCTTCGCCACGGTGGCGGTGTTCGTGACACCGGAACCGGTGCTGCGGGGCGCCAGCTCGACTCGTGGGATGGCCTGGTCGAGCGTGACGGAACCACGATGCTGGTCCGCCTCATTCGCAGCCGAGCGGGCAGCCGCACCGTCACCCACCGGCTGACCGCCGGAGGGTTCGACGCGGCTCGGCAGGTCTTCACGCATCGCATCGCAACCGCCGTCGCATCCGCAGGGCCCGATGAACCGACAAGCGAGTTGTTGCGCATCGTCGGCGGGCACGCGCACCGGCTTGGGCCGTGGGCGCTGGAAACCGATGTGGTCGCCCGCCCGGACATGTGGTCGGGCTTCGCGATCGTGGTCGGTCCGTCGACCAACTGCGACCTCACCGAAGCGCATCTGGAGGCGCTGCTGCGAGTTGCCGAGCGACTCGACCGTGAGGCCATCCGGCACACGTTCGTGCCACATCACCACCCCTCTCGCGCGCTCGACGCACTGAAGGTGCTCCGGTCGCTGACCGACCCCACCTCCGGGGCTCCGGCAGCCGCGCCGACCACCAGCTTGCCCGAAGCCCCGGGCGGCACACGGCAGTTCGACTACCGCTTCAGCTGGCTGCGCGACTCGGCCAACGCCGTCGCCACCGCATCGCTGTTCGGGCACACGACGGCCGCCTCGAACTACCTGCACTGCGTCGCCAAACTGCTTGAAACCCAAGGCGAACACCTCCACCCACTCGGCACCACCGACGGTTACCCGGTACCCGAAGAACGCGAGATCGACGGTGTCGGCGGCTGGGCGGGATCGAAGCCGATCAGGGTCGGCAATGCCGCCGGGGGCCAACGTCAGATCGATTCGGTCACGTGCGTCGTCGAAGCCGTCGGTGTGTACGTGTCGTGCGGCGGCAGGATGAACCGCGAGACGTGGTCGATCGTCGACCAGATGGCGACGCTGCTCGTCGATGCGCCGGTGGGCGATTCGAACGGGGTGTGGGAACTGCGCGATCCGCAGTCGTTGGTGAGCGAAGAGCTCGCCCGTTGGGCAGGCCTCGACCGGGCCACGCGCCTGCGCCGGAGGTACCGGCCGTGGCAACGCCGCGTGGGCTGGGCAGACGGGATGCGGCTTGCCCGCGCTCGCGTCGAG
>JANOKQ010000209.1:0-15249 GCA_031419375.1 Acidimicrobiaceae bacterium | reverse complement strand
CGGCGGCGCCGTTGGTCGAACCGATAGACACCGTTCCGATCTGGCCGTCGTCGTCGACACTGATATCGGCACCGGTCTCCTGCTGCATGGCGTTGATGACCTTCCCCTTCGGGCCGATGATCTCGCCGATCTTGTCCATCGGGATCTGGAACGACACGATCTTCGGAGCCGTCTCATTGACCTCGGACCGGGGCTCTGAGATCACCGCATTCATCACTTCGAGGATCGCTAAGCGCGCTTCCTTGGCCTGCTGCAGGGCGGCAGCCAACACATCGGTCGGGATGCCGTCGATCTTCGTGTCGAGCTGCAGCGCAGTGACGAACTCCGACGTGCCGGCGACCTTGAAGTCCATGTCGCCGAACGCATCCTCGGAGCCGAGAATGTCGGTCAGCGTCGTGTACTTGCCATCGTCGAATATGAGGCCCATGGCGATACCGGCGACGGCAGCCCGGATCGGTACACCGGCATCCATCAGCGCCAGCGAGCCAGAACACACCGACGCCATCGAGGTGGAGCCATTGGAGGCCAGCACTTCGGCGACGAGACGGAGCGTGTAGCTGAAGTCTTCCTGGCTGGGCAGCACAGGCAGCAGTGCCCGGGCGGCGAGCGCACCGTGACCGATCTCGCGGCGCTTCGGCGAACCGACCCGGCCGGTTTCACCGTTGGCCCACGGGGCCATGTTGTAGTGGAACAGGAAGTACTTGTGGGTCTCGGGGCTGAGTGTGTCCATCAACTGGTTCATGCGCGGCATGGCCATCGTGACGACGTTCATCACCTGGGTCTCGCCACGCTGGAACAGCCCGGTGCCGTGCGCCGTCGGGAGCACGGTGACTTCGCTGCTGAGGCCACGCAGGTCGCGCGGGCCGCGGCCGTCGATGCGCATGCCTTCGTCGACGATCCGCTTGCGGACCGCTTTCTTGGTGAGGCTGCGGACGGCTTCTTTGACTTCGCGTTCGCGTCCGGCGAAGCTGCCGCCATCGGTGCACAGCTTGGCGATCGCCTCGGCTGCGGCCGCGTCGGTGGCGGCGTTGCGCTCAGCCTTGGCGCTGATCGTGATCGCCTTGGCGACACCCTCACCGACGATTGCGGACACGGCGTCGAACACGTCTTGGCCATAATCGAGCTGCGGGGTGTAGCTCATCGGCACGATCGGGCCCTTGGCGGCAACGACGAGCTCGACGAGCTCGCGCTGCAACGCAATGGATTCCTTGATGTAGGTCTTGCAGGCTTCGAGCCCACCGGCGAGGACTTTCTCGTCCACCTTCGGGGCACCGGCCGCGTAGTAGTCGAAGCTCTTCGGCGTACCGCCGGCTTCGACCATCATGATCGCCACGTCGCCGCTGTCGAGCTGGCGACCGGCGACGACGAGCTCGAACGTGCTGGCTTCGCCCTCTTCGTAGGTCGGATGCGGGATCCACTCGCCGGTCTGGCTGTGGGCGATGCGCACGGCACCGATCGGGCCGTCGAAGGGGATGCCCGAGATCATCAGCGACGCCGAGGCGGCGTTGATGCTGAGCACGTCGTGCGGGTTGGCCATGTCGGCACCGAGGATGGTGAGCACCACCTGGGTCTCGTTGCGGAAACCCTCCGGAAACGCCGGCCGCAACGGGCGGTCGGTGAGGCGGCAGGTGAGGATCGCATCTTCGGTGGGGCGGCCTTCACGACGGAAGAACGACCCGGGGATCTTGCCCGCCGCATACGAACGCTCTTCGACGTCGATGGTGAGGGGGAAGAAATCGGTACCCGGGCGAACGTCTTTGGCAGCGTTTGCAGTCGCCAGAACGGTGGTGCGGCCAATGCTGGCCAACACTGCGCCCTGGCTCTGCTGCGCGAGCTTGCCAGTCTCGAACGACAGGGTCTTGTCGGTCCCCGATACGGGACCCGACACTCGAATGGCTTCAGCCATGTCGAGCTCCTTTCGGTCGGGCGTGTTTTTTCTCACGCCTCGACGGTTGGAGCGGAGGCCGGTTCCCAGTCGGCACGGCCGAAGCTGCTACTCACTGCCTGGCGAACGTGAACAGATGGAGTGCACGTGACAAGGGGTGGGAGCCTCGGCTGAGGCGACTGACAACCGATCCAATGGTTCCGCTCGG
Source organism: Acidimicrobiaceae bacterium (assembly GCA_031419375.1). Taxonomy (GTDB): domain Bacteria; phylum Actinomycetota; class Acidimicrobiia; order Acidimicrobiales; family Ilumatobacteraceae; genus VFMC01. The sequence goes on along the minus strand of JANOKQ010000209.1, from coordinate 13,156 downwards.
TTGATGTATTGCGGCCAGGCTAGCAGCGGGCGGCCCGCAAATGGGTGGACCCACGAGACGGACGGTGCGACGGGCTCAGCGACGCAGGCCGTTGGCGGCGACGATCTCGCGATAGCGCCCGACGTTGATGCCCTTGACGTAGTCGAGCATGCGCCGGCGACGGCCCACCATCATCAGCAGCCCACGACGGCTGTGGTGATCCTTCTTGTGCATCTTGAGGTGCTCGGTGAGCTCGTTGATCCGCGCGGTGAGCAGCGCGATCTGCACCTCGGGGGAGCCCGTGTCGCTCTCGTGCAGCTTGTGCGCGCCGATGGTTACGTTCTTGTCGACCATGATGAACATGCCTTCCAGAATGATGGAGGTCGCCGCGCACCGATCGGTACGGCGGCATCTCGCCGGAGATGATCACCTGGTGAGGCGGTCCCCGACGGACGCAGCGATGCTATCGGCAGCGCATGTCGCTCCGTACACTGGCGCTCCCTACACTTGCCGCGATGTTCACCGGGATCGTCGAGGAGCTCGGCGTTGTCACCGCCAGCGAGCCGACCAGCACCGAATGGGGCCCGGGGATGCGGCTCACCATCGGCGCCTCGGTCGTGCTCGATGGTTCGACGACCGGAGCGTCGATCGCCGTCAACGGCTGCTGCCTCACCCTTATTGACCAGGGCACCACCAGCGACGGTTCGTGGTGGAGCACCGATGTCAGCGACGAAACTCTGTCGCGTACCAACATCGGCATGTTGCAGGTGGGCGACAGGGTCAACCTTGAGCGGCCGATGGCGCTTGGCGACCGCCTCGGCGGCCACATCGTGCTCGGCCACGTCGACTGCGTCGGCAGCATCGTGCATGCCGCCCCCGACCTCGTGGTGCGCATCCCTCGCGAGCACACGCGCTACCTGGTCGAGAAAGGGTCCGTCACCGTTGATGGGATCAGCCTCACCGCGTTCGACCTCACCACCGACACGTTCCGCGTCGCAGTCATCCCCCACACCGCCGCGGTGACCACGCTCGGGGTGAAGGGCGCCGGTCATGTGGTGAACATCGAAATGGACGTGCTCGCCAAGCACATCGAGCGCCTCGTCCAGCCGTACCGGCCGTGAACCTGTGAACCTGTGAACCTGTGAGTTCAGTGCCAGTCTGCGACCGGGCATGACCGCGGCCATCACGCTCGACGGAGTGGGCAAGTCGTTTGGCGCGCTCGAAGTGCTGCGGCCGCTGACGCTGTGCCTCGACCCCGGCTCGGTGGTCAGCGTCGTCGGACCGACGGGATGCGGGAAGTCGACACTGCTGCGCATCATTGCCGGCCTCGAACCGCCTACCGTCGGGACGGTGTCGATCGACGGCGCCGACCCGGCCGATGCGCGTCGGGCCAAGCGGATCGCCGTCGTGCCCCAACAGCCGGGGCTGCTCGCGTGGCGAACGGTCGCCCAGAACGCACGACTGCTGCTCGACATCAATCGCCGCAACGACCCCGCCGCGCATCCCGATCCGGCCGAGCTACTGACCGAGGTCGGCCTCGACGGCTTCGCCGACGCGTATCCGCATCAACTGTCGGGCGGTATGCAACAACGGGTTGCGCTCGTGCGCGGGTTCGCCCTCGGGGCACCGGTGGTGCTGATGGACGAACCATTTGCTGCGCTCGACGAGATCACCCGGGCCGAGATGCGGGCGCTGCTGGCGCGCCTACTGGAGCGGCATCCAGCCACGGTGGTGTTCGTCACCCATTCGATCCCGGAGGCGGTGTACCTGTCGGACCGGGTGCTCGTGTGCTCGCCACGTCCGGCCGCCCTGATCGCCGACATCGCCGTCGATCTCGCCCGGCCACGACCCGACGACGTGGAGGATTCGCCGGAGTTCGCCGCGACGTGTACCGAGCTACGCCACCGGCTGCGCGACGGGATGCAGCGGTGACGGCCCGGCCGGTCAGGAGCCGAGGCACCGCGCGCGTCGCGGCCACGACGGCGGTCGCCCCCGTCGCCGGGATCGCCGTTTTCGGGATCGTGTGGGAACTGGTGGTCCGCCTGGGCGACGTCAAGCCCTACATCTTGCGTGCCCCCAGCGACATCGTCGAGTACCTCGGCCGGGCCCCGGGCGACTTCGCTGCGGCAGCGTGGATCACCGCCGTACACGCCCTCACCGGGTTCGCGCTCGCGCTGGTTCTGGCACTGCTGGTCGGCGCGGCGCTCGCGTCGTCGCCGACGCTCGAACGCGCCGCGCAACCCGTGCTCACACTGGTGCAGGTCACACCGTTCGCGGCCTACATCGGTGCCGTCGTGGTCTGGCTCGGCGCAGGGAACGCCCCGGTGCTGTTCATCACCACCCTCGTCTGCCTGCCCGCATTCGCGTTCGCGGCTGTGGCCGGGTTGCGTAGCGCCGAGCCCGCCAGCCGCGAGCTGTTCGCATCCGTCGACGCGAGCGTGTGGCAGGTGCTGTGGCGGCTCCGCCTTCCCTCTGCGCTGCCATCGCTGTTCATCACGGCTCGCTACAACGTCGGTCTCGCGCTGATCGCCGCCTACCTCGTGGAAGGCCGCAACTTCGCCGACGACGGGCTCGGCGCAATCGGCCGCCGCGCCGAATCGGGGAACCTCGCCGATCCGTTGTGGGCCACCATCTTCTGCATGGCGCTGATCGGCAGCGTCGTACTCGTGCTGATCAGCGCGCTGGAACGGGTCGTGTTGCACTGGCACGCGTCGCAGCGTCACCTCGGAACCCGCCCACACTCGGGCAACCTGCGGTGACGGCAACCTGGGTACCGTGGGCATCATGACCGAACCAGGGGGCGGGCCACTCGACGCGTTGCGCGAACAGATCGACGCGGTCGACCGCGAGTTCGTGCGGGTGGTTGCGGCGCGCCTCGCCCTGTGTGAACGGGTCGCCGAGGTGAAGCAGGGTTCGGCAACGGCGGTGATCCAGCCGGCACGGGTTCGCGAAGTGGTGACGTCTCGGCGCCAGCTGGCAATCGACGCTGGCGTCGACCCAGACTTTGCCGAGCAACTGTTCCGTGTGCTGCTCGCCGAGACGCACCGCATCGAAGTTGCCGGGCACCGCCCAGATCCCGCCCCCGACAAAGTTGCCGCCCCCGATGGCATCCGGTCCGGTCTCGACACGGTGGCCACGCGCATCGATCACCTTGTGGTCGCGGTCACCGATCTCGATGCCGCCGTCGCGTCGTTCACCGAGCGGTTCGGCTTCCACCGCACCCCCCTCGCCGACGGCGATGTACCCGGCGTGGCCGCGCTCCATGCCGGCGGGGTAACGGTGGTGTTCGTCGGTGCCGAGGCGTCGCCGGCGGTGGCCACCTACCTCGAGCGCCACGGCGGCGGAGTGCAACACGTCGCCATCGAGGTACTGAACGCGGGCTACGCCCGAGCGTGCCTCGCCGACACCGAAGCAAGCCTGCTCACCAACGTCGTGATCGACGACGCCGGCCACGAGCAGTTCTTCGCCGCTCGCGACGCCACCACCGGGGTGCAGTTGGGATTCATCTCGCGCACCGGTCACCGGGTTGGTGTGGCCGCGGCCAACGTGCTCACCATGTTCGAAGCACTCCTCTGATGACGACGGCCGCTGCCGATCGTGGTTAGGGTGAGCAGTCGCACGACAGTGCGGGGCAGCGTGTCGCCTTCTTGCATCGATACGCCATCCTCGTCGTGCTCTGGCAAATTTACCTGACCCAACTTCTGGAGGTTTGCCATGCCGCGCCCCGCCCTAGCCCTCGTTCCCTTGTCGCTGCTCGTTCTCGTGCCCGTCGCGCTGTCGGCCTGTAGCGACGACCTCGGTACCGCCACGTCGGCCGGCGCCACCGACTTCGGCGCCACCGACTTCGGCACCGCGGTGGAGGCCGACCACGCCTTCCCGGCCGACCGGTGCGAAGCCAACCGGGCCGCCGGCACCGTCACGTACCTGTCGAGCTTCGACTTCGCCGCCACCGCCTCGATCGTTGACGTGCTGGTCGCCGAGCAGGCGGGCTACTTCGACGAGATGTGCCTTGACGTCGAGGTCAAGCCGAGCTTCTCGACGGCCAACTATCCGCTACTCGCGGCCAACGAGGCCCAGTTCTCCTCCGCCGGCTCGTTCAGTGAGGTGATCGACTTCGCCACCAAGAACGAAGCGTCGTTCGTGGCGCTCGCCGTTGAGGGCAAGACCGGCATTGACGCCTTGATCGTCAAAGACGGCGTGATCGCCAGCGGTGAAGCTGCCGGGCTGGAGCAGCTGCGCGGCTCGACGATTGGGGTGAAGGGGCAGATCACTCCGAGCGTGGCCGCGATGCTGCGTCAGGCTGGGCTCAGTGAAGGCACCGACTACGAAACCGTGTTGCTCGACGGTTTCGACCCTGCCGCGCACATCGCCGTCGACTCGATCGTCGGCTTCCCGGGCTACAAGAGCAACGAGCCGCTGCAGCTCGCGGCCGCCGGGGTGCCGTTCACGCTGTTCGACCCAGCCGAGTCCGGTATCCCCGGCAGCTTCGGTGTGCTGTACACGAACGCCACGTTCCTCCGCGAGCACCCCACCGCCGCACAGGACTTCATCCGGGCAGCGATGAAAGGCCTCGCCGACGCGATCGCCGATCCTGCCGCCGCAGCCGAGATCGCAGTCGGCTACATCAACGCCAACGGGAACGCAATGTTCCTGTCGCCGGAGGGCGAGACAGCGCGCTGGGCGGTGGAGTCCAAACTTGTCGTAGAGACCAACGCCACCACGGCACTCGGAGTGCCCGAGATGGAACTGCTTGCCGACGAGGTCCGCACCTATGCCGAGATCGGACTGTTCGGCGGCACCGCACCCGACATCGACGCCTATCTGAACATCAGTCTGATGGACGGAATCTATTCCGCCGACCGCCTCGTCATCTGGCCTGCGTCATGAGCGTGCTCGACGATCAGGCCCAAACCGACGAGCTCACCTCGATCGGATTCGACGAGCTGATGGCGCAGGCCCGCGCCATCCGCGATGCGGCGTCAGGTACGCGCATCACCTACTCGCCGAAGGTCTTCATCCCCTTGACGATGCTGTGCCGCGACCAGTGTGGGTACTGCACCTTCGCCCAGCCGCCGGCCAGGCTGGAATCGCCGTATTTGTTGCCTGAGGCAGTGCTGAAGATCGCCCGCCAAGGTGCCCGCCAGGGGTGCCACGAGGCGCTGTTCACCCTCGGCGAACGGCCCGAGGAGCGCTACGAGGTGGCCCGCGAGTTCCTCCGCGAGCACGGCTACGACTCCACCGTGCACTACGTCGCGGCGATGGCCAAGCTGGTGCTCGACGAGACCGGACTGCTCCCCCACGCCAACGCCGGGGCCCTGTACAGCGCCGAGCTCGACATGCTGCGGGCAATGTCGCCCAGCCAGGGAATGATGCTCGAGAGCCTCCGCGCCGATCTCGATTGCCATCGCAACGCGCCGGACAAAGATCCTGCCCGCCGCCTGGCCACCCTCGAAGCTGCCGGCGAGCTGCAGATCCCGTTCACCACCGGCATCCTCGTCGGCATCGGCGACGACCGTCGCGACCGGATCGCGGCGATGCTGGCGATCGCCGCATCGCACGAACGCCACGGCCACGTGCAAGAAGTGATCGTGCAGAACTTCCTGCCAAAGCTGCGCACCGGCATGCAGCGCTCCGCTCCGTGCCCGCCGGAGGAATACCTGTGGACCATCGCGATGGCTCGCGTGGTGCTGCCGGCCAGCATCCACCTGCAGGCACCGCCGAACCTGAGCGACGACTTCGGGGTGCTGCTCGACGCTGGCATAGACGACTGGGGCGGGGTCTCCCCCGTCACCGCCGACCACGTCAACCCCGAGCGCCCGTGGCCCGATCTCGAGGTGTTGCGCGACGTCACCGAGGCCCGCGGTTTCGCCTTGGCACCGCGTCTGACCATCTACCCTGAGTTCGTCCGCGAACCGTCGCGCTGGTTGCACCCGGCGCTGCATTTCCCGGTGATGGATCGCAGCGACGCCGAAGGCCTCGGCCGCGACGACCCCGGCGCAATCTGGCCCGAGAAGGTCACCGCCGCCGATGTGGTCCACGACGGTGCCGAGGTCGTGCTCGTCGGGCATCGCAGCACACAGTGGTACAGCGGTGCCAGCGTGGCCCCGCCAACGCTGGTGCCGGCGACCGCGTTCGCCAAGCCCGGCTCGCGAATCGATGAGATCCTGCACGGGGTGCGGATGGGCCACGAGGTCGGCTTCGACGAGATCGTGGCGCTGTTCCGTGCCCGCGGGCCCGAGGTCAACGCCGTTGCCGAACTGGCCGACGAACTTCGCATCGAAGCCGTCGGCGAGCCGATCACCTGGGTCCACAACCGCAACATCAACTACACCAACGTGTGCACGTTCAAGTGCAAGTTCTGCGGCTTCTCCAAGGGCAAGCTCAGCCTCAACCTGCGTGGCACGCCGTACCTGCTCACCCTTGACGACATCGCCAACCGAGCCCGCGAGGCCGCAGATCTCGGGGCGACGGAGGTCACCTTGCAGGGGGGCATCCATCCCGACTTCGACGGCGATTACTACATCGATGTCACCCGGGCGGTGAAGAACGCCGTGCCGGACATCCATGTCCACGGGTTCACCGCGCTCGAGGTGACCGAGGGCGCGAAGCGGCTTGGCGAAGACCTGCGTACCTACCTGTTACGACTGAAGGAGGCCGGGCTCGCCTCGCTGCCGGGTACCGCGGCGGAGATCCTCGACGACGATGTGCGGGCCATCTTGTGCCCCGACAAGGTGAACACCGAGGAATGGTTGGAGTGCCATCGCCAGGCGCACGGCATCGGTCTCGGCTCGAACGTGACGATCATGTTCGGCTCGGTCGAACATCCAGAGAGCTGGGCCAAGCACATGCTCGTCACCCGCGAGCTGCAGAAAGAGACCGGCGGATTCACCGAGTTCGTCGGGCTGCCGTTCGTGCACATGGCCTCGCCGATCTACCTACAGAAGCGTTCCCGTCGGGGACCGACGTTTCGCGAGACGCTGCTCATGCACGCGATCGCGCGCATCGCGTACCACGGGCTGATCTCGAACATTCAGGTCAGCTGGGTGAAGATCGGCCTTTCCGGGGCGGTGCAGTTGCTGCGGTCGGGGTGCAACGACATGGGTGGCACGCTGATGAACGAGAACATCTCCCGCGCCGCCGGCGCCGCCCACGGCCAGGAGATGACCCCGCAGCGCTTCACCCAGCTCGCCGAGCAGCTCGGCCGTCGCGCCGAGCAGCGCACCACCGGCTACGGCCGCGTGCCCGCGGCCATCAGCTGAGCGCCTCGATCGGCGCGGCGAGCCTGACGCGGCGAGCCTGACGCGGCGAGATCGGCGCTATTGGCCGAGGACGGTACGGGCGTGCTCTATGTCGTGCTTGAGTTGATTGACCAACGCGTCGATGCCGTCGAACTTGCGCTCACTGCGGAGGAAATGGGTGAACTCCACCCGGGCTGCCTCGTCGTAGAGGTCATCGGAGAAGTCGAGCAGGTGAGCTTCGAGCAACGAGTGGTCGGCGTGTTCATAGAACGTGGGCCGCCGCCCAAGGTTGATCGCGCACTCGTGGCGAACGCCGTCCGGGCGGATGTACCAGCCGGCGTACACCCCATCGGCGGGGAGGCAGACGAAGTTCGGCACCTTCACATTGGCCGTCGGGAACCCGAGCAAGCGACCGCGCTGGTCGCCATGGATCACCACACCGCGCGCCTGGAACGGACGCCCGAGCAGTGTCTCGGCCAGCTCCACCTGACCGCCGGCCATGGCTCGGCGGATCGCGGTCGAGCTGAGCGGCTCGTCCACACCGTCGACACGCGGCACCAGTTCGATCGGTTCGACGTCGAAGTCGTAGCGGCCGCCGAGATCGCGCAGCAACGTGACGTTGCCCTCGCGGTGGCTACCGAAGTGGAAGTCCTCGCCAACCACGATGCGTTGCGCGGCGAGGCATTGAACGAGCACCCGTTCGACGAACGAGCTGGGCGACTCGTTCGACTGGGCCGCGTCGAAGTGGACAAGCACGGTGGCATCGATGCCGGTTGCCTCGAGCAGCGCGAGTTTCTGCTCCAGGTCGGTCAGCAACTTCGGTGCCGATTCAGGGCGCACGATCGAGGCCGGATGCCGATCGAAGGTGATCACGACCGAACGCGCCCCGAGCGAGGCCGCGACGCTTCGCACCTCCTCAATGATCGCCTGGTGACCGAGGTGCACCCCGTCGTACGCACCGATGGTGATGACCGAGCGGGGAACGTTGTCCGACGATGCCGGCCACGCCGGTGCCGAGAGATCGGTGATCAATTGCACGACCAACGACGCTATCCGCCACGGCCCGGCCCGGCTCAGTTCGCCGTCGCGCCAGGCATCGGCAACACGACCGCCGGTTTCGCCGTGCGTTCATCGACCCGCTCGTACATGGCCAACAACTCGCCATCACGGTCGACCACGGCCCACGGTCCGTCCCCATCCCACGCCGGCTGGGCGCGCCCGTTGCGCACCATCGCCACCACGTCATCGTCAACCGTCACCGACGCGTAGTCGCGCATCGCTGCGGCGGGCGAGATCAACACCGCCTGATCGACGGCGACGGCATCTCGGTCGAGAAAGCTGCCGCACGCCGTGCGACGCAGGTTACGCAGATGCGCTCCCCCGCCAAGAAGGTTGCCGAGATCGGCAGCAAGGGTGCGCACGTAGGTGCCCGACGAGCACGTGACATCAATGCGGTACACGAGCGGGTCGGCCGTCGGCTCGACACCGAAGCGGTGGATGGTTACGGGGCGCGGCTGGCGTTCGACCTCGATGCCCTCGCGGGCCAGTTCGTGCAGGCGGCGGCCATCGATCTTGAGCGCGCTCACCATCGGCGGCACCTGCATGATCGGGCCGGTGAGATGCGCATCGACTGCAGCGCGGACCTGCTCGGGGAGCACATGACCCATGGCGTGCGTCGCCGTGATGACGCCGGACGAATCGAGGGTGTGGGTCTCGACCCCGAGGACTACCTCGGCGGTGTAGGTCTTACCGAGCGCGGTGAGAAACCGCAACAACCGGGTGGCGTTGCCGACCCCGATCAGCAGCACCCCGGTCGCATCAGGATCAAGCGTTCCGGCGTGTCCGACGCGGCGTTCGTCGAAGTGCCGACGGCACATGCTGACCACATCGTGGCTCGTCATGCCGACCGGCTTGTCGATCACGGCGAGGCCGTGCAGCGCCGCCGGCCTACGCCGTGCCATTCCGTCGTGCGTCTGCGCTGTCGAGTTCGGGGTCGTCGATTTCGGGGTTGGTCTCCACCGCGCCGGTGCCCGCGCCGTCCGGACCGTCCCGGTCGTCGAACTCGTCGAACTCGTCGAACTCGTCGAACTCGTCGGGGGACGGGGGCCGCTCGGGCAAGATGTCGGGCGACTGCAGCATCCGCTCGATGTGCTCGGCCGACCGGATCACGTCATCGGGTTTGAACGTGAGGATCGGGGTCTTCTTCGAGCGCACCTGGCGGCCGATCGAGCCTTGGATGCGCACCCGGTGCCCGTGAAGGGCGGCAAGAATTTCCTCGTCGCCAGCGGCACCGCGCAGCGAGTCGAAGTACACGAATGCCCGGTTCATCTCGGCATCGACGTCAATCGCCGTGATCGTCACCATCTCCTGGCGTTCGTCGTCAATGCGGGTGAGTTCCTCGGCGATCACCTCACGCAACGACTCGTTCAGGCGGGCAGTGCGTGGATAGCTGTGCGTGGTTGGTCGGGCCGTACGGCGGGGGCGGCTCATGGCGAGCAGGCTATCGACGCTGCACCTGGCCGCGGTCGCACCGATTCCGCCGCGGCCTCAGTCGAAATTCAGCCGGCTGCGCAGCGAGCGCTTCAGCTCGGCCATCCCGCTCGTGGTGGCGATGAGCTCGATTGCATCCCACAATCGCACGGCGTCGTCACCACGTGGGATCGACGCGATGACGGGCCCGAAGAAGCTGTTTTCGTCGGCGGCACCTGGGTGGAACGTGAGGATCGGCGTGCCCACGTCTTTGCCAGCGCGCTCCAGGGCGACCGCTGTTTCGGCGCGCACGTGCGCGTCGTGGGCATCGTTGTCGTAGTGCTCGGCCAACGTTTCGTCGAGCCCGGCACGGCCGAGTGCCTCACGGATGAACGCGGCCGAATCGGCACGCAAGTCGTCACCGCGCTGGTCGTTGTGGACCATCGTGCCGAGCGACTCGTACAGCCTGGCCCCGCCGTCGGTGCCATGACCAAGGCGGACAGCGTCGGCCACACGCAGGCATTCCAAGCCGGCCACATGACCGCGCCGGTAGTGGGGGGTGTACCACTCGGCGACGCGGTCCTCGTTGAGCACGGCAAGGCTGATGAACCGCCATTCGACGGTGTAGTCACGCAGACGTTGTACTTCCACCACCCACCGGGAGGTGATCCATGCCCACGGTCAAACCGGGTCCCAGAAGAAGTCGAGGTCGGCCATCAGACCCGGGCGATCTCGCGCTCCTCGAACGTCTCGATCAGATCGCCACCCTTGAGGTCCTGGAAGTCCGACAAGCCAATACCGCACTCGAAGCCATCACGGACCTCGCGCACATCGTCTTTGAACCGGCGCAGCGAATGGATGCTGCCCTTCCAGATGATGACGCCCTCGCGCAGGAAGCGCACCTTTGAGCCACGCGTGATGACACCGGTACGAACCTGGCAACCGGCGATCGAGCCGATCTTGGGCACCCGGAACACTTCACGTACCATGGCTTCGCCGGTGACGACCTCTTCGAACTCGGGCGCCAGCAGACCGACCATCGCCCGCTCGATGTCTTCGAGGAGCTTGTAGATGATCTCGTAGGTACGGATTTCGACGTTCTCGGCGTCGGCGAGATCACGGGCCTTGCGGTCGGGACGAACGTTGAAGCCGATCAACGTGGCGTTGGTCGCTGCTGCCAGCGTGATGTCGTTTTCGGTGATCCCACCGACGGCGCGGTGCACGAAGGCCAGCTTCACGGTGTCTCGCTCGAGGCGCCGCAAGCTCTCCGTCACGGCTTCGAGCGAACCCTGCACATCGGCTTTCAACACCAAGTTCAAGGTGGCGACCTCGCCGGCTTGGATCTGGCTGAAGATGTCTTCGAGCTTCACGCCGCGCTGCACCCGGGCGTCGCCGCGCTGGTTGGTGAGCCGTGAGCGCTGCTCGCGGGCTTCGCCAACGGTACGCGCCGTCTTCTCATCGGGCGCACCGCGGAACTCGTCACCGGCATTGGGTACCGCTGACAGGCCGAGGACCTGCACCGGCGTGCTGGGACCGGCTTCTTTCACCTGCTGGCCGGCGGAATCGATCATTGCCCGCACACGGCCCCACGCAGCACCGGCCACGATGGGATCACCGACTTTGAGGGTGCCTTTGTCGATCAAGATGGTGGCGACAGGACCGCGACCGGTGTCGAGGTTGGCTTCGAGCACGACACCCTTGGCCCGCCCCGTCGGGTTCGCGGTGAGCTCTTCGAGCTCGGCCACCACGAGCAACTGCTCGAGTAGATCGTCGACACCGAGATCTTGCTGTGCCGACATCTCGACGACGATCGTGTCGCCACCCCACGACTCGGCGACGAGTTCGTGCTCGGACAACTGCGACAGCGTGCGCTGCACGTCGGCGTTGTCCTTGTCGATCTTGTTGAGCGCCACGATGATCGGCACATCGGCCGCTCGGGCGTGGTTGATCGCCTCGATCGTCTGCGGCATCACACCGTCGTCGGCGGCGACCATCAGCACCACGATGTCGGTCACCTGCGCGCCACGGGCACGCATCTTGGTGAATGCGGCGTGGCCGGGCGTGTCGAGGAAGGTGATCTTGCCGGTCGGCCGATCAACCTGGTACGCACCAATGTGCTGGGTGATGCCGCCGGCTTCGCCGGCGACCACGTTGGTCTTGCGGATCTTGTCGAGCAAGGTGGTCTTACCGTGGTCGACGTGACCCATCACGGTGACGATCGGCGCCCGCAGCTGCTGCAGTTCCTCGTCGTCGTCGTCGGAGTCGTCGAACATTGCCTGCAGTTCGAGCTCTTCTTGCTGACCGGCCTCGACGAGCAACAAATCGGCACCGATCTCGAGCGCGAACAGCTCCATCTGTTCGTCGGTGAGGGTCATCGTGGTGGTGACCATCTCGCCGTTGGACATCAAGAAGCGGATGACATCGGCTGCGGAGCGGTTCAGCTTGGGAGCGAACTCCTGTGCCGACACACCCCGTTCGACCACGATGGTGCCCTCGGGCACCGAGGCACCGCTCGGGATGTAGGTACCGCCGAGCTGCGGCTGCATCTCTTCGAAATCGCGACGCCGACGCGCCCTGCTCTTCTTGCGCGGGGCACGACGCTGACCGTTGGGACGCGGCCCGCCACCACCGGGGCCACCGGGACGAGGACCGCCAGGGCCACCGGGCCCACCGCCTGGGCCGCCAGGACGCGGCCCGAACCCACCGGGGCGCGCACCGCCGGGACCGCTGCTGGGCCCACCGGGACGACCGGGACCACCGGGACCACCGGGACGACCGGCATAGCCACCGGGTCCGCCAGGGCGGCCCTGATAGCCAGCACCTGCCGGGCGTGCACCGGGAGGACCCGACCGTGCGCCGGGCGCAGGCGGACGAGCGCTACCGGGCGGCGGCGGGATCGGCCGACCCGACGCTGACACGGGGCGGCTCATGCCGGGCGGCGGCGGGATCGGACGACCCGATGCCGACGATGGGCGAGTGGGTGCTGGCGGGCGCGGACCGGCGCCCGCAGGAGCAGCCGGGCCCGCGCCGGTGGCCACCGGGCGCGGTGCATCGGGGCGGCTGGGAACCGCAGTTCGCGGCGGGCCCGAGGGACCAGCGGGCGCCGACGGGTACGACGGTGCGGAGGGGGCGACCCTTTGTGACGGACCGGCCGACGACACCAACGGCGCGGGGCGGGGTGCCCCGGCTGGCAACGGGCGACCCGGTACAGCACTCGGGCGGGCGGGCTCGCCCACGCTTGGACGGGCGCTCACGATTTTGCGCGATTCGTCCGGGTCGGCGACGACCGGGCGGACCGGTGCCGCGGAAGCGGCGGGCGCGGCCGTGGTGACGCTCGTGGTCACGGAGGCCTGGTCGGAGGTCGCTGGCGCTGGCGTGGAGACCGCTGGCGCTGCTGTGGAGACCGCTGCCGCTGGTGTGGAGACCGCTGGCGCTGGTGTGGAGACCGCTGGCGCTGGTGTGGAGACCGC
>JANOKQ010000208.1:0-3231 GCA_031419375.1 Acidimicrobiaceae bacterium | reverse complement strand
CAGTCCTTGTCGCCAACGACGTGCATGCGTGGGCCGATGCGTTCCTCGCTCGGCTTGACGAGCGCGACGCCTGATGGCCGATGCCGGCCCGGTTCCCCCGGCTGAACGAATCCGGTTCGATGACCCTGCGCAGGTGGCCAGGGCGATCGCCGATTTGCCGCGGCCGTTGCTGCTCGGCACCGATGTCGACGGCACCCTGTCGGTGTTGGCGGCCACCCCCGGTCAGGCGCATCTCGTCGACGGCGCAGATCACGCGCTCGAGCGCTTGCAGGAGTGCGGTGTCGATGTGGCTGTCGTGTCAGGGAGGACCGTTGCCGAGCTCGTGCACCACTTCGGGATGCCGGCCGACGCGCACATGATCGGTTCGCACGGGGCGGAGGCCAACAACACGATGCCGCGAACGGATGCAGAGTCGTTGCTTTTGCAACGAGTTGACGAGGTACTCGCGGGGATCGCAGCAGAACATCCGGGCGCACTGGTCGAACGAAAGCCGTTCGCCTCGGCGCTGCACGTACGCCAGTGCGAACTGGCGGTGGGAGACCGGGCGCTACGCTCGGTCGAGTCGGCCATGGCCGAGCTCAGCGGGGTTCGGGTTCTTCCCGGCGATCGCGTGCAGGAAGTGATGGTGCGCTACACCACCAAGGCCACGGCGTTGGCCGATCTGTGTCGGCGTCTTCGGCCGCGATCGGTGGTGTTTCTCGGCGACGACGTGTCCGACGAGCACGTGTTCGCGGCGATGGCTGGTGGGCCCACAGAGATTGGCATGGCCGCTGATGCGCGCACACTCGGAGTGCGGATCGGCGTTGCGCAGACCGCTGCGTCGCACCGCTTGGCGTCACCTCACGATGTGGTCGCGATGCTCGTCGATCTGGCCGAGATGATCTGTGCCGCACCAGGGCCACCTGGCAACGACTGATCCGGCAACGACTGATCCGGTGGCGACTGATCCGGTGGCGACTGATCCGGCAACGACGAGCGCTCCGCGTTCGGTTTGCTCAGGTCGCCTTCTTGGCTGCCGCTTTCCTTGCCGGTGAATTTTGGGCCGGTGAATTTTGGGCCGGTGTTTTTTTGGCCGGAGCTTTCTTGGCTGCTGTCGTCCGTGCCGCAACCTTCTTGGCGGGCGTGGTCCGCTTGGCCGCGGCCTTCTTGGTGGCGGTGGCCTTGCGTGCCGCAGGTCCGCCTTTTTCGATGATCGCCTCACGACGGATCGCGAGCAGTTCGTAGGCTCGCTCGGGCAGCATTGCGTCGAGCCGGTCGCCTTTGCTGAGCGAGGCGTTCGTCTCACCGTCGGTCACGTACACACCGAACTTGCCGTCCTTGGCCACCACCGGTCGGCTGCTCACCGGGTCGGTGCCGAACTCGCGCAGCGGACCCTTGGCCGACAGGTTGGCCCCGCCACCACGCCGGAACACCTTCGGTTGCGAAAAGATCAGCAGTGCCTGCTCCAGCGTGATTTGCAGCAACTGGTCCTCGTTGTCGATGTTGCGATAGTCCTTGTCCTTTTGCACGTACGGCCCATAGCGACCGTTGTTGGCCAGGATCGCGACGTCATCGGCAGGGTCAACTCCGAGTGTGCGCGGGAGCTGCAGCAACGCCTCGGCGTCGTCGACGGTGATCTTTTCCAACACCATCGTCTTGAACAGGCTGGCCATCTTCGGCTTGGCGAGGCCGGGTGGCGGCGCGTCGGCGGTACCCCACTGCACGTACGGCCCGAAGCGGCCGCTCTTGGCGAACACCGGGAGCCCGTCGAGTTGTCCGATCGGTTCGTCGCTCTTGGGTGCGGCGAGCAGTGTGAGCGCGACCTCCACGGTGAGCTCGTCGGGGGTCAGGTCCTCGGGCACGCTGGCGGTGTCTTCGCCGCGCTTCACGTACGGGCCGTACTTGCCGGGCTTGACGACGATCTCGTTGCCGTCGGGGTCGAACCCGATCGGGAAGGTGTTGATCTCGGCCGCGTCGATCTCGTCGAGGTTCTCGGCCACCAAACGCTTCAGCCCGGGAAGTCCGGTGCCGCTGGCATCGCCGAAGTAGAAGTGCTGCAACCAATCCTGCTTCTGGCGTTCGTTACGCGCGATCGAGTCGAGATCCTCTTCGATCCGGGCGGTGAACTCATAGTCGACGAGGTTGTCGAAGTGCTTCTCCAACAACCCGACCACGGCGAACGCTGTCCACGTGGGCACGAGCGCCTGACCCTTCTTCCACACGTAGCCGCGGTCCTGCACGGTCTGGATGATCGACGCCCAGGTGGACGGCCGACCGATGCCCAGCTCCTCGAGCCGCTTGACCAACGATGCCTCGGTGTAACGCGCCGGGGCGATTGTGGTGTGGCCGTTGGGAGTGAGCGATTGAACGGCGATCGGGGTTCCCACGGTGAGCGCTGGCAGGAGTGCGTCGCGTTCTTCGGTGGTGGCGCTGTCGTCACCGTCGTCAACTGATTCGACGTACACCTGGCGGTAACCGGGGAACGTGATCGTGGTGCCGCTGGCAGCAAACTCTGCATTGGTGCCATCGGGGCTGCCGGGCGCCGGCGCGGCATGGGCCCCCAGGCGCACACTGACCGTGGTTCCCGCGGCGTCGGCCATCTGCGAGGCCAACGTCCGCTGCCAGATCATCCGGTACAGCGACAGTTCCTGGCCGTTGAGCTCACCGGTGAGCGCATCGGGCGACCGCAGCGGGATGCTCGGGCGGATCGCCTCGTGAGCCTCCTGCGCGTTCTTGATCTTGCTGGAGTACTGCTTCGGGCCCTTCGACAGGAACTGTGCCCCGTAGGTCTTGCCCACCTCGGAGCGCACCGCGGCGAGCGCGTCGGCGCTGAGCACGACGTTGTCGGTACGCATGTAGGTGATGTAGCCACGCTCGTACAGGCCCTGCGCCACGCGCATCACCTGCGCTGCGCTGAGGCGCAACTTGCGCCCGCCCTCTTGCTGCAAGGTGGAGGTCATGAACGGAGCCTTTGGCGTGCTCCTGTACGGCCGTTCCTCGACCGCGCGAACCGTGAATGGCGCGTTCGACAGACAATCGGCGAGAAGCCGGGCGCGGGTTTCGTCGACCACCACCACGCTGTTCCGGGCAACGCCTTTGCCGCTGAAGTCCTTGCCTGTGGCCACCTTCGACCCGTCGACGGCAGCGAGTGTGGCGGTGAAGCTTGGCGATGTGCCGGTCAGCAACTCGATGTCCCAGTAGCCGGCCGAGACGAACGCAATTCGTTCGCGCTCGCGCTCCACGATCAGGCGT
>JANOKQ010000207.1:0-2969 GCA_031419375.1 Acidimicrobiaceae bacterium | reverse complement strand
TGTGGGGAAGACCACGGTAACGGCAGTTCTGGCGCGTGCGGCAACACGGTGCGGACTTCGGGTCCTGGTCGTCGACCTCGATGGACGGCCGATGCTCGCTGCGATCACTCCCGGCATCGAGCACCTCAGCCTCACCGCCGCTGACGCCCTGGCCGAGTACCTGGAAACGCACGGTCTGCGGCGCGTCTCCAAGCGCCTGGTCAGCAGCGGCGTGATCGACGTGGTGTCCACTGCCGCACCGGGTATCGACGACATCGTGGTGCTCGGCAAGCTCAAGCAACTCGAACGAGGCGGCGACTACGACGTGATCATCGTCGACGGGCCGGCGTCCGGCCACGCCATCACCTTGCTGATGTCGGCCCGTTCGCTGCTCGACACCGTACGCGGCGGGCCAGTGCATACGCAGGCCACTGACGTGCTGGAACTGCTCGGCGACAGCTCACGTTGCCAGGTGGTGCTGGTCACGTTGCCCGAAACCACGCCGGTCAACGAGTTGATCGACACTGCGTACGCACTCGAGGAACGTGTTGGGGTGCGGCTCGGACCAGTCGTCGTCAATGGCGTCGATCTCAGCCCGGCCCTGGTGGTCGACGATGCCGTCGACGAGGTGCTGGCGGCGGCGGCTCGCTATCGCAACGGCAGGCGAGCGATGCACCGGCGCGAGCTCGATCATCTGGGTGCGGCGCTGGCGCTCGAGCAGATCCACCTGCCGTTGCTGGCCAGGTCTGGCCTGACCGCAGCCGACGTCGACAACCTCGCGGAGGGCCTCCTGTGAGCACCACCACGCCAGGCTCGGTCGGCGATGTCATCGCCTCGGGTGAGGTGATCGTGTGCTGCGGATCGGGCGGGGTCGGCAAGACCACCATCGCCGCGATCATCGGGCTCGAGCTAGCTCTGGCTGGGCGTCGGGTGGTGGTGATCACCATCGATCCGGCCAAACGACTCGCCGATGCTCTCGGCGTGGCCGACGGGCTCGGCAACGAACCAGTTCGCATCACGACCAATCCCGGCGACAGGTCCGGTGCCGGCGAGCTGTGGGCGGCGATGCTCGATCCGGCGACCACCTTCGACCTGCTGGTGCGCCAGACCGCACCGTCGCCGGAGCGGGCCGAGCGGATCCTGTCGAACCGTTTCTACCGCAACATTGCCGGGGCCTTGAGCGGCACGCAGGAGTACATGGCTGCCGAGCGGCTGTATGCGCTGCACGATGATCCGCGCTTCGATGTGGTGGTCGTCGACACGCCCCCGAGTCGGCACGCGCTCGACTTCATCGATGCACCAGGCACGCTCTCCCGGTTCCTCGACCATGCCGTGTTCAAGCTGATGATGGTTCCGGCTCGGCGGGGGCTGCGCGTGTTGAACGTGGCCGCTCAGCCTGTGCTGCGCTCGATTGGCAAGGTGGTCGGCGGCGATGTGCTGGCCGACGCAATCGGGTTCTTCCAAGCCTTCGAGGGGATGGAGAGCGGTTTCCGCGACCGGGCTGTCGCCGTGACTGCGTTATTGCGCTCCGGGCAGACCCGCTTCGTGCTGGTCGCCTCCCCCAAGCGCGACACCATCGACGAAGCAGCGTTCCTCGCCGCCCGACTGGGCGATTCCGCGCTCGCCGTCGACGCGCTCATCGTGAACCGCAGTACCCCTGTGTTCGCGCGACCGCGCGCCGCCCGACGAAAGGCCGATGCGGCGCTGTGGGAGAACTTCACCGAGCTGACTGCGCTGGCAGAGTCCGAACGCGCCCAGGTGCAGCCGCTCGTCGAGCAACTCGCCAGACAAAATGCTGGACAGGTCGCCGGCCCGGACGCCGAACCAGTGGAGGGTCACGGTGATCCGGTGCCGCTCGCCTGGGTCCCGCTGCTCCGCGACGACGTTCACGACCTGGACGCGCTGGAGCAGATCCGCCGGTTGCTCTTCGGCGCGACGGCACCCGCGGGATAGCCTGCCGGTCGTGCACATCCTGGTAGCTACCGACGCCGATTTCGTTCTCGACGACATCCTCGCCGCCCTATCGGGCCCCGACACGTCGTTCACCGTGTGCCGCAACGGACGCGACGTCGCCGGCGTGGTAAAGGCCAGGACACCCGACATCGCCATCTTCGACCTGCAGATCGGCTCGATGGGAGGCATGGCCACCACGATGTCGCTGCGCCTCGACGAGAGCTCCGGTTTGTTGCCCTACGTACCGATCCTGATGCTGCTCGACCGACGCGCCGACCTCCACCTCGCCAAGCGCAGCGCCGCCGATGGCTGGGTGATCAAACCGCTCGATGCGCTGACCTTGCAACGCGCAGTCGCCGACATCCTCGCCCCGAAACCCGATCCGGATGTCGGGGATGCGAGCGGCGAAACCAGCGGGGATGCGAGCGGCGAACCGGCTGAGGAAGAAGCAGTCGCAGCCGGATAGAGTCCACGACTGCACTTACGGGGTGTAGCGCAGCTTGGTTAGCGCGCCACGTTCGGGACGTGGAGGCCGGGAGTTCAAATCTCCCCACCCCGACCAAAACAGGAATCATCGGTTGAACGGCAACCGGCGTGCATGTATTTTTCACGCATGCCGAACGTGCAGATCCGAGACGGTCCCGCCGAGGTCCACGAGGCGCTTGTTCGCCGAGCAGGAACCGCTGGTCAGTCATTGCAGCAGTTCCTGTCCGCCCAACTCGAGGCGATCGCGGCAACGCCGACGCTGGACGAGGTGCTGGACCGTATCGAGGGCCGAGCCAAGGGCAGCGTCCCTCGCAGCGGGGCGGTCGCCGCAATCCAGGCTGAACGTGCTCGTCGTTGACGCATCGGTGATCGTTCCCGTGATCGCCGACGGCGGGCCAGATGGGGACGCGTTCCGCGCCAAACTCCGCTGGTGAAACGATTGCTGGCCCGGATCTCCTGCGGATCGAGGTGATGTCGGTCATCCGCCGCCACCTCACGCCGTACGCTTGCTACGTCGCGCTCGCCGAGGCGCTCGGCTGCCCACTGCTCAC
>JANOKQ010000206.1:0-1784 GCA_031419375.1 Acidimicrobiaceae bacterium | reverse complement strand
ATCGCGTCACCCCAGATCTCGGCAAAACGAAGCGGGAGCGCCTTCGGTCGGCCGGCGGCATCCACACAGATCCACGTCACGTCCACGTCGACCGAACCCCCTGCGGCGCCCGACAGACGAGTGCGCCGCTGCGCCCAGGCCCGCCCGGTCCCGCCGCAGAACGTGGCCAGCTCGATCGGCTCGCCGAGACGCGGCCAGCGCGTGACGCGGCACGCGAATCGACGGACCACCCAGCCGAACGTGTCCCCGAGTGCGGCGTCGTCGCTGTCATCGGCCGCGATGTCCTGGACGTAGCGGGCGAGGCCGTCGAGCCGGAGCGCACCGCTGTGATCGACCTCGCCGAGCCCGATGCTGCGGTGGCGGCGAAACACTCGTTCCACGGGCTGCACCTCGATGCTGCGCATGTCGGGCCCCTTCCGCGGCACATTGAGCGGGTCGCGCGGGGGCGCTGTGGCCGCGAGCGCAAGGGCACCGTCCCCACTCGCGTCGGACGCCATCAACGGCGCGCCGGGCCGGCCTGGGTGTGGCGCGTGCCTGGTGGGTCGACGGCCCAGGCCGCCGGGAGGCCCCACCCGTCCTCGTACACGACCTCGCTGAGCGGTCGACGGCGTACTGGACCATGACCACCCTCCGGTCGACCGAGCGGGACGACGGCGTGGATCGCGACGTGGTCCGGGATCGACAGGATGGCCCGCAGTTCGGCCTCGACCGCGCCGTGCCACATCGTGATCACCCCGCCGTATCCGTGGACCCGCGCCGCGATGAGCAGGTTCTGCACAGCCGGGAACAACGAACCGCCCTCCGTTGCAGCGGGATCGCGGTAACGCTCCAGACAGGCCAGCACCACGACCGGAATGCTCTCGAAGCGGTCCACGAAGCGCTGCATCGCAGCCGCCATCCGAGCTTTGGGGGTGTCGCCAACCGCCCCGGACCCGGCGTCATACCCGTCGGCCACCCGTTTGGCTGCCCAGCCGGCCCGAAACGCCTGCCCGAGCACTGCCTTCGCGTGCACCGCGTTCGGGCCATCGCGCAACACCACGAAGCGGTGCGGCTGGCGATTCGAGCCCGTGGCCGCCCGGGACGCCGCGAAGAAGATCCGGGCAAGGTCCTCCTCGGGCACCGGATCCGGGCGGAACCGGCGAATCGCCCTGGTCGTCGCCAACGCCTCCAGCACTGCGTCTCGGGCCTCAGGTTCGAACCCGTTTGGGCCGTGATGCGAGGTTCGGTCGGGCAGGGATGCAGAAGTCGGGGCCACACACCGAGTCTGGCCCGCCGAGCCAGAGTTGTCGCTGCGGCTCGCCGTCCACTCCAATGGCAGGCGATGACGCCGTCCGCCGCCGCAACGACTGCTGGGACGCGTCCACGCCGGGCCAGCCCCGGGGACGACACGAGGACCCGGATCCTCGATGCCGCGCTCGACACGCTGCGCTGCGACGGGATCTCCCGGGTGTCGGCTCGCTCGGTCGCCCGCAAAGGCGGGTTCAACCAAGCCCTGATCTTTTACCACTTCGGTTCCGTGGAGGGGTTGCTGGCGGCGGCCGCGGAGACCGAGGGTGCCCGGCGCGCTGCGCTCTACGAAGAGCGGTTCTCCTCGGTCGCGACAGTCGACGAACTCGTCGCCGTGGCCCGAGACGTGCACCGCCTCGAACGCCAGGCGGGCACGGTCGCCATGCTTGGGCAACTGCTCGCAGGGGCAGCCAATGCCCCTGAGCTCCGTTCGGCGCTGCGGAGCGGGATCGTCCCGTGGCTCGATCACGTCGAGGGCTCGCTACGTCGGGTGCTCG
>JANOKQ010000205.1:0-1710 GCA_031419375.1 Acidimicrobiaceae bacterium | reverse complement strand
CGTCGTTGCGCCGGTCGAGCCGGCGGTGCAGATCGTTGATCCGCCCGTCGAGCCGGTGATCAAGCAAGTCACGCCCAGTGTGCACACCGCGGCAGTCTTGATGCGCACGGGAGAGGAACCAGCGCCACCCGCCGAGGTGCTTGCGCGATCGACCTTCGTCGCCGACGTGCAGCGTCAGCCGGTGCTCGCGCAGGCGACGAGCACCGTTGTCATCGACGCCGAAACCTTCGCCACGGTGTTCGCAACGGTGGTCGCAGCCTTACTCAATGAGCGCTTCTCCGGCTGGGATCCGCGGATGATGGGTGGTGCGGCACCTCTACCGGTTCCGGTCAAGCAGTCGTTTTGGACCCATGCCCGGCATCCCGACGTGATCCTGATGAGCCTCACCATGGTCATCGTGCTCGTGATCCTCGCAGCGTGGTTGGCCTGACGATGGATGTGCTGACAACCGTTCCCGAGGCTTTCAACGCCGACGGAGCCCAGCCTCAGCCGCGCCAGCTCGAGGCACGCAAAGGTCGTGGTGACCGCATCTTCGACCGAATGTCCGGGTTGAGCGGACTCATCGTTCTGGCGATCATGGGCGCAGTCGGGTTCTTCCTCGCGATCGAGGCGTCGCAAGCCTTACGCGCCACCGGCTTTTCGTTCCTCACCACGTCTGCCTGGGAACCCGACAGGGGCGAGTTCGGAATCCCGGCGGTGCTCGGCTTCACGGCCCTGATCGCACTCGTTGCTGTGTCCATTGCCCTGCCGATCGCGATGGGTACGGCACTGTTCATCACCGAGATAGCGCCCAACTGGTTGCGCTCGTGGCTCATTTCGCTCGTCGACCTGATGGCCGCTGTGCCCAGCGTGGTCTACGGCCTCTGGGGTCTGTTCCTTTTGCAGGGTCAAGCGATCGGCTTGTCGAGATGGCTGAACACGATGTTCGGATGGATCCCACTGTTCGAAGTGTCCGGTGCAGACCCGGACAGCCCGCTGACCAATATGACCGTCTACACCACCTCCACTTTCGTCGCCGGCATCGTCGTCGCGATGATGGTCATGCCCATCCAATGCGTCGTGATGCGCGAGGTCTTTTCGCAAGTCCCGGTCGGCGAGCGTGAGGGAGCGTATGCCCTCGGGTCGACCCGCTGGGGAATGATCCGCGTGGTGGCGCTGCCGTTCGGACGCGGTGGGATCATCGGCGGGACCATGCTCGGGCTCGGGCGAGCGCTCGGCGAGACGATCGCCGTCGTACTCATCATCTCGCCCCGCTTCGATTTCAGCTTCAACATCCTTGAAGCCGGCAGTAACTCGGTGGCCAGCCTGATCGCGCTGCGCTACAACGAGTCGTCGCCGTTCGCGTTTTCGGCATTGTTCGCTGCCGGGCTTGCGCTGTTCGCAGTGACGCTCGTGGTCAACTTCACCGCATCGTGGTTCGTGGCACGGTCTCGATCAGGGGCGGGAAGCGAAGCATGACCCTGACGGCAGATCGCACCTTTACCGCTGAACACACGCTCACGGCAAACCACACCCGCCGGGTGCCTCCGATGCCCGAGCGAGAGAGCCGCGACGCAGGTCCTGAACTGTCCACCACGGTTGTGTCCAAACGTCATCTTCCGTCTTCCGCTGTGCAACAGCGGCGGACCATCGGGCGATGGTCGCGCCAGGACGCACTGTTGCTCGCCGGTGTCGCCGCCAGCAGCGTGTCATCGACGATGCTGCTCTTCG
>JANOKQ010000204.1:0-2895 GCA_031419375.1 Acidimicrobiaceae bacterium | reverse complement strand
CGAGCAGGTTCCCGGCCGAGTCCGGTCCAATGACGAGGATCTTGGGCGGGTCCGCAACGGGATCCAGATCCACCGACACGACCTCGTGCGCGACTGCGTGCACTACTTCGCTTTCGGGAACGCCGTGCTTGCCAGCCGAGCGGCGGATCTCCATCGGCAGACATCGTAATACGAAATTCGCTGAGTCTGGGGCTCAGAGCCGTAGGTCGCACAGAACACGTACGCAGCGGTGTCACGGACCGGTCACGAGTTGTGGTTGGGGTGGACGACCCGTTGGCCTTGGAGGAGCGACTGATGAACCTGATCGCCGACCGCATCACGCCTCGGCTCGTCACCGAGGTCGAGTTCGTCGGTTGGCGCGGCATGTGTCGTTCGACGAGGAGCCGGTCGCGGAGTTGGACTCGGAAGCGATCGACTTCCGAGTTGCTTCCGAGTCGTTCGCCGAGACGCGTCGGTTGCGTCGACCGGATCTTGCCACCCTCGGCCTGGTCGCAGCTCACCAAGGTCGCACGGCGCCGACGGTCGGCGGGCTGTTGCTGTTCGGTCGCGATCGCCTCGCCACGTTTCCAGACGCGTGGGTCCAAGCGGGGCGATTCGCAGGTACAGAACGCACAGGGATCATCGACAGCGTCGAGCTGCAGGGAAACTCCTTGCCGGCGATGGTTGACGACGCCATCGGCTTCGTCGACCGCCATCTCGCCACGGGTCTCGTCATCGAGGGGGTGCGCCACCGTCGCACCCCACGACCGGTGCCGACCGTGGCTGTTCGCGAGGCCGTTATCAACGCCGTGGTCCACGCCGACTACTCACAAAGCGGTGCGCCGATACGCGTCGCAGTGTTCGACGACCGGGTCGAGATCGAGAACCCCGGCCTCCTTCCATTCGGGATGACTGTCGACGACATGCGCAACGGTGTGTCACGTGTCCGTAACCGCATCCTGGCTCGGACGTTCCGTGAACTCGACGAGATCGCCGGAACACGGCTCGCCTCGCTTGTTGACCGCGGCCTGATCGTCGATATTGGTAGCGGCCCGAACGACCCGCAGCGCCGCTACTACCCATCCGCTCCAGCCGTCCGAGGTTGATGCGACTTCCCGGCGTGAACGGACTGCGCTACCGGCTCATCGGGCGAGTGAATCGCCGAGTTCATCACGCCAGCTGTGGAACTCGGCTCGTAGGAGCGCGAAGGTCGCGTCGTCCACCTCGAACGCGCTGCGCGGCAGATCGTCGAGCACACCGAACGCATCGTGCAGCACGGCGAGATTGAAGCCGAGATCCTTCGCGGCCGCGAGCGACTCGAGCGTGCGCCGGGTGAAGTGGTCGCGCAGTGCATGCACGTCGACGAAGTCCCTCGGCGCGGCTCTGCCGAACAAGGCGAGGAGCTTGTCGCCGGCCAGGTCGTCCAGAGCCCGCACGGAGCCGATGGGCATGGCGATTGCCGCGTGCGTGGCCGGATCGAATCCGACATCGACCTGGGTGGAGTCTCCCGTGGCAGGGTTGGTCACGGACATCTTGGCAAACCCGTGATCGGACTGGTGTACGTCGACTTCAAGGCCTTCGCCCAATAGGCGATCGCGGATCGCCGGCCAGAGCAGATCGACAGCGGCGCGAGTAGGACCGAAGCAGTCGAGGTCACGTGTGGTGCGATCCACCACCTCGTGAGCGATCAGGGCGCCGCCTCCGGCAAGGGCGAAGCCCTCGGCCTCGGCGAGCGAGAACACCAGTGTTGCGACCCGTTGCTGGAAATCAGACAGCGACATGCACGCGGTGTTCTCGGATCCAGCCGTCCCACGCCTCGTGGACGGCCGGCGGCAACCACATCGAGTCCCAGATGGCCAGCAGCGTTGGCTGATGGATCCACGTGCGGACATCGTCCTGTGAACCCTCGCGCAGCACGGTCGCGTAAACGACGCGCAGTTCGGCAGGATCGTCGAGATCGAAGGTCGAACTCGGACCGGACCATGCGAGATGCTCGGGCAAGGTGACACGCCCGTGCCACTTCCCACCCACGGTCTTCCAGTTCGAAGGCGGCGTTGCGGATCGCCACCACGACGGCTTCTCGACATCGGACATCTCTTCACCTCCTTGCGTCGCGAGCCTACGTGGCCACCACAGACGTCGACGTCCACTGGGTGGCCGACGCCCCCGTGCTGGACCCCCGGGCTCATGCGACGTTTGGGTGGAGGATTCGAGCGGTCACCGATCTTTCGCGTTCATCTACGACTTTGCTCGCCGGGTGACCACACCAATGGTGTGTCGTGGAGTCTCGATCTTGGGGCGCGCAGCCGATGGCGTTTGCCGTGCTGCTGGGCCAACGCGGTTGGCTTGACTCATTCCCGACCCGGATCGACGCGACGACGTCGACTGTCGAAATCCCTGGCGGCGCTGCGAGCGATGGCGAGCAATGAGTGGTCCTGTCGGCGGCGTGCAGGCCAGCTGTTGCCGGTCACGTTGTTTGCAGATGAGTCGGCTGTGATTGGTGCGGCTGGTTCGGCATCGGTTGTTGCGGCTGTTATTCGCGGGTGAGTTCGGCGGCGGCTTTTTTGGCGGCGGTGTCGTCGACGAGGTCTTTGCCTGTTGATGCGGTGGCGATGAGCGCGGCGGTGGCGGCGTTGTTCAGTTGTCGGGGTAGCCCGTTGGCGACGCGGTGGAGTCGGGCGATGGCGTCGTCGGCGAAGATGGGGTCGTCGCGGCCGGCGAGGGCCATATGGTGTTTGAGGTATCCAGCTGTTTCTGCGAGGTCGAGCGGTTTGAGTTGGTAGCGGATCGCGATGCGTTGATCGAGCGCGGCGAAGATCCCCATGCGTAACTGTCGGGCGAGGGTTGGCTGGCCGATCAGGAGGCCGGCGAACGGGCTGGTGGAGTCCATGTCGGCGTTGGTTAACAGCCGGAGTT
>JANOKQ010000203.1:0-2464 GCA_031419375.1 Acidimicrobiaceae bacterium | reverse complement strand
CGGCGCTGGGCCGGTTTCACGTGACCAGAACGCAGACTTCGGCCTACCAGGTGCAGTCGGAGAGGTTGTCCCAGCAGCGGCGGGTGAGCTCGGCGCCGGCGAAGTAGGCGGCTCTGGCGGAGCGGCGTTTGGCGTCGGTGTCGAGGTAGCGCTCGGCGAACTCGCCGACGTGGCCGCCGTGGTCCTCGTCGACGGTGATGTGGATCGTGTGGAACGCGTAATCATCGGGCTGCAACACGTCGGAGTAGTGCTCTTTGAACCCTGCGACGGCACGGATGTATGCGGGCGGGATCTGGTTCTCGATCGCCAGAATGCCCCCGAACGTGGTCTCGTACCTCGGCCGCTGGTGGACCATGTTGTAGAGGAAGCTCTCGCAGGCCACCGCATCGACGTTGGGGGTCGCGTCGGTGATCACCGAATCTGGCGCGCCGAGGGCGCGGGTGAACTCGAACAGCCAGTGCAGGTGGCCGAACCCGCTCTTGGAGACCGTCCCGAGTACCTCCTCGGCGATGTTCTCGATCACGCCATCAGTCATCTCGTAGGGGATCTTGCCGACCCACACCGACAGCACCCGGCGGGTGTGCACCGTCACCCCGTGGTAGTGCTGGCGGGCCCACGCAACCATGTCCTGCTTGGTCGCCTCGCCCTGCTCGACCCGCTTCACCCAGTCGGCCTGGTCGAGGGTGCGGCCCGACGCCTGCAGATCGGCGCGCATCTCCTGTACGAATGCTTCCCCATCAAAATTCATCGTCGATCTCCGATCCGAGGCCCGGCACGGCCTGTTGTGCACAGCGCCAATATCACCCATCGCAGCCGTTACCGTCGAGCCGGTCGTTCCGTCACCTGGAACGCAGCCGTGTACGCGACCACTTGCCGACGAGCACACTGACCGGCATGGCAATCTTCCGTTTGGGGCACGTCGAAGTACGCACGCCCGACCTTGAGCTCTGTGCCGCCTACTACACCGAAGTTCTCGGGCTGCGCGAGGTGGCCCGCGAGGACAACAAGGTGTACCTGAAAGCCTGGGACGAGCAGGATCACCACTCGGTCATCCTCACCGGCTCGAATCGCTACGGCATCGAGCACCTTGCGTTCAAGACCGAGGAGCTGAACGATCTGGAGGGGTACGAGACCGTCCTCGAGCGCTACGGCTGCACCGTCGAACGCATCCCCGCCGGCACCCGGCTGGGGATGGGCGACGCAATCCGCTTCGACAGCCCCACCGGGCACATCTTCGAGATCTTCGCCAAGAAGGAAAAGGTCGGCAACGGCCTCCCGTACATCAACCCGGGAATGATGCCGATGGACCTCGTCGGCATCGCCCCACCCCGGCTCGACCACTGCCTGCTCACCACTGAGAACGTGCCCGACGCAGCCCACTTCATGAGCGAGGCACTGGGTTTCCGCCTCACCGAGCAACTCGTCAACAACGAGGGCCACCAGATGGTCGTGTTCTTCGAACGGTCGCGTCAACCGCATGACATCGCGTTCACCCGCGGTGCCAATGGTGGGCTGCACCACTTCTCGTTCTGGCTCGACAGTTGGAGCGATCTCGGTCGAGCCGCCGACATCTTGCGGATGAACGGCGTCGACATCGACATCGGCCCTACCCGCCACGGCATCACCCGCGGTCACACGATCTACTTCTTCGACCCGGTCGGCAACCGCAACGAGGTGTTCACCGGTGGCTACAAGACCGACACCGACTGGACCCCGATCACGTGGACCGAGGACCAGATCGGCAAGGCCCTGTTCTACTACGAGAACAAGGTCGTCGATTCGTTCGTCTCGATCTACACATGAGCACCGCGATCACGCGCGACGACGCGCCCGTGTATCTCGCCAAGTACGAAAAACGCCGACTCGAGAACCTGGTCGGTGATGTCGAGATCGCCTCCGGTGAGCCCCCGTTTGTCGCCAGGGCACGGGAGCGGGCAACGCAGCGGGCGCTCGAAGAGATGCGCTCCGACAGTGGGCCGGCGGGGCGCACCATCGCGTTCGCCAACGAAACCGTGGCCCCGCGTGAGTTGCAGTACCCCGATTCGTTCCGCCACCGGGTGGCCACGGCGAGCGTCGTGCGGCTCATGCGTCTCGGCCCAACACAGGGTTACATCACCGACGGCGCGCTCACCCCGCTCGGCCGATGGCAGGCGCACCGCAAAGGTGCCGATCTGGCCAAGGGTTTGAAGGAGGGGATGACTGTGAAGCTCCCCCATGCGCCCACCGCCCGGGCGAAGGAGACGGCCGAGGGCGTGCGCGGCGGGGTGCTGTCATCGCTGAGCCGCTACGGCATCGGTGACGTAACCGTGGAAGATCCCGAGCCGAACGCAGCGTTCGACAATTTCCAGGTGTACGTCGACGGCAAGGAGATGGACGTCACCGCAGCGTTCATCGAGTTCGCTAACACTCGCGAGATCTACAATCGCTTTGGCAACGGCGACCGGCCGGGGTGGATGGTCGAGAT
>JANOKQ010000202.1:0-6910 GCA_031419375.1 Acidimicrobiaceae bacterium | reverse complement strand
AGCATCTCCTTGAGCGAGCCAGGCCGATACGCCAGATCCCACCCGAGACCCGACTCACTGTTGAACGTGGCGATCCGCCCGCCAGCAAGGATTCGCTCCATCCCGGCCGCGTCACGGACCGGCGTGACAGCCCGGTCGAGGTAGGCCTTGGGCAGGTAACGAGTAAACGCATCACGCGGCTCGTAGCAATGCGTGTCGCAGTCGGTGATGCCGTAGTCGAGCGTCATCTCACAAGCTCCCCTGGAATAGTAGAATCATGTTAATCATATAACTATTTGAAGCACATCGAGCGTTCATTCTGGGCGATCACAGCGGCTACCCGACGAGATCGTTGCCCAGGTTGGCGAGATTGATGATCCGGTTGGTGCCGGCGCGGGAGTAGTCATACCCGGCTACCGGGTAGCCGTTGGTGAGGAAAGCGAACGATGTGCCGGCTTCGGGGTCCATGAAGCCGAGTTGGCACGGGGCGCCGCCGCTGCCGAACGTGGCGTCCGACCCGGTGGCCGGAATCCACGAGCCTCGCTCTTGCCCGCAGACCGTCAAGAACAGGCCGATGCTCGTTTTCACGGTGCTCCCGCCGTACAACTTGTCGCCAGCCGGGGCTTCACAGACGTGCACCCGGGTGCCTTCGGCAACGATCTCAGGGCTCCAGAGCCCGGAGTGAACGAGTGCCTGCGAGAACAGGGCGACATCAGCCGCCGACCCAATGATCGAATGGCTCGGCTCGCCGCCGGCAAGTACTTCGGAACTAGCCAGATACCACGGACCCCACGGGTCGACGGCTTGGTCCTCGCTGACCCGGTCGAATGCGAACGGTGCCGTGACGAGTTCGTCGTAACGATCAGCGGGGACTGGCAGGACGAAACCGAGTCCGAGTGGCTCGACGATCTCGGAGCGCAGGTAGTCGGCAAAGGGCAGCCCCGTCCGGCGTTCGATCAGTTCGGCAATGACCCAGGCCGCACCGGTCAGGTGGTACTGAAACCGGCTGCCGGGTTCGTAATCGAGCCGCCATTTCGACATTGCCTCGAGCCGCCGGGATCGTTCCAACATCTTCGGATAACCGAGCGGGGCAAACGGGAAGCCGGCGGTGTGGGTCAACACGTGTTTGACGGTGACGACCTCCTTGCCGTTGGTGGCGAACTCGGGGATCACGTCGGCAACCCGTTCGTCGACCGATAGGAGTCCCTCGTCGATGACCTTCCAGATCGTCCCGGCGACGACGGTGCGGCCGACCGATTGCAGAATGTAGCGGGCATCGGGGCGAGCATCGCCATAGGTCTCGAAGGCGACGAGCTTGCCATCTTTGGCGACCGCTACCTGGGCGGACGGCAACGGGCCGTGTTCGACTTCCAGGCGAGCCCGGCGCAAGAACACATCGAGGCGCGCCGGATCGACGCCAACCGAGGCCGGGTCGACCACCTCATACGACATCGGCGCGATCGTGCTCACGTCGGCACCCGGCACGGTTCCTGGCGCAGGACCCTGGGCAGGACACCGGGCAGGATCCCGGGCGCTATACGGTTCATCAGGTCACTCCTCCTATCACAACGGCATGAGACGATCACGGCGGCACTAGAATAGGTAGATGATTACACCAACAGTGGGGGGAATCCAATGGCTGGAGTCTGCGACGGCTTGAACGTCGTCGAATACGGGTCAGCCAGCGCGGCTGCATCGATGGCCGGAATGGTCCTCGCCGATGCGGGTGCCCGGGTGATCAAGATCGAACCGCCCGGCGGCGACCGGCTACGCGCGGCCAATCCGAGCGGCTTCCTCGTCTGGAACCGCGGCAAGGAAAGCGTCGTTGCCGATCTGCGCACGTCCGAGGGGCAGGATCGGCTTCGCCGACTCGCCGCCGACGCAGATGTCGTGATCGAGGCGTTTGCGCCGGGCACGACCGCGGGTTGGGGAATCGACGTCGGCGCGCTCCGGGCAACGAACCCGCGACTCGTGCATTGCTCGATCACAGGGTTCGGCCCGACAGGCCCATACTCGACGTTGAAGGGCTATGACTCGCTCGTCGCCGCGAAAGCCGGTTTGACGGCGCGGGGCGCGTTTGGCCACCGCGACGGCCCGATCCTGTTCCCGGTGCCGTGGGGTAGTTTCGGCTCTGCGATGCAGTCGGTCGCCGGGATCATGGGGGCGTTGGTGGTCAGGGAGCAGACCGGACGCGGACAGTCGCTCGACGCGACCCTGGTTAACGGTGTCGACCCGCTTGACTACTTCGTCGCCACGATCATGCAGTTGGCGATCAAGTCCGGCGGGGTCGGGACGTCGGACACGCGGGCGCTGATGGGCGCCAACCGCTACGGCGTCATGCTGATGACACGCGATGGTCGGATCGTTCAGACCTCGACGCTCCTCCCCCATCAGGGCAAGGCTTTGTGCGACGTCGCCGGGATCGGTCATCACCTCGAAGATCCCCGATTCAAACGACTCCCGATGTTCGACTCCGCCGAGGACGCCCAGGCTTGGGAAAACCTGCTGCTCGAAGCATTCCGCGCCGAAGATCTCGATCATTGGCTACCGCTGCTGATGGCCAGTCCCGACATCGCCTTTGAAGTCGGCGTGACCAGCGAGGAGGGGCTTGATCACCCCCAGATCGTTCACAACGGCGACGAGATCACCATCGTCGACCCCATCGTCGGTGCCGTTCGTCAGGTCGGTCCGATCGGACACTTCTCGCACACCCCCGCCGTTGCGCGCTCCTCCGCTCCTGCGCTCGGAGTGAACGCTGGAGCGTTCTCGGCTTCGGCGACCAACCAGCACGCGGCCGGTCCGGCTCCGGCTCACCCGTTTGCAGGGGTGACGATCGTCGAGTTCGGTTGCTTCTATGCAATGCCCTACGGCACGGCGATGATGGCGGCCCTCGGTGCCCGGGTGATCAAGATCGAAGACGGCAGCGGTGACCCGCACCGGATGTCGTTCGGCCCCGAGGTCGCCAGCAACAAGACCACCGCGGCGAAGGAGAGCATTTCGATCGATCTGCGCACCGCCGCGGGACGGGCCATCGCCCACAAGATCGTCGCCTCGGCCGACGTGTTCGTCACCGGTTTCCGTTCGAACGTCCCGACCAAGCTCGGGCTCGGTTACGAGGAACTCTCGGCGCTCAACCCGCGGCTGCTGTACGTCAACGCATCGGGATACGGCATCGACGGTCCGTATGCCCATCGGGCGCTCTACGCGCAGGCGGCCCAGGCTGTGGCCGGCTGTTTCGGACGCCAGGTCGGGCATTGGGCCGACCCGGCGCAGAGCGAGGGGATGAGCGTTCCTGAGCTCCAGGCAGTCATCCTCCCCCGGCTCAACCCGCTGGTCGATGGTGATTCGAGTGCTGCGCTGGCGGTACTGGCCGCGGTCTCGCTCGGCGTCTACCACCAGCAGCGCACGGGGGAAGGACAACGACTGGTGACCTCGATGATTGCCGGGAACGCCTGGTGCTACTCCGACGATTTCTGCACCTATGAGGGCAAACCGCCCGTCCCCCTCGGCGACGATGACTACCACGGCGTCAGCGCCGTCGACCGGGTCTATCCAGCCGCCGATGGAACCTGGATCTGCCTGGTGGTGCCGACGGATCGCGAGTTCGCCACGCTGGCCAATGCACTGGGTCAGCCTGAGCTGGGTACCGACGAGCGGTTTGCCACTGTCGCGGCGCGCGCCATCAACGACGCTGTGTTAGCGACGACGCTCGCCGAGTGCTTCGCGACGAGACCGGCAAGCGAGTGGGAGTCGGTGCTCAGCGCCGTGCGCGTCGGTTGCGTCGAGGCGAATCTGAAGGGACACCCGGCGTTCACCGTGTTCGATCCGGTGCTTCGGGCGACCGGACTGACCGTAGCGATCGAGCATCCGCAGTTCGGCGAGATGATCCGCTCGTCGCCGCCGGTGGCGTTCTCCGAGACTCCCGGACGGGTCGGCCTGCCGTGTGGACGCGGTCAACACAACCGCGCGATCCTCGGCGAACTCGGCTACACCGACGGTGAGATCGACGAGTTCGAGGCCAGCCTGGTCATCATTCCGCGCGATTCGGCAGCGGAGGTCTGATGGATATTCCGAGGCTCATCTCCAGCTACGGCCTGAGGCGATTCGGTTTCATGGAATGAGCACCTCGACCACTTCTTCGTCGCCGGTCACCCTCGGCATCCGAGTGCCCCACGAGATGTTCGTCGGCGGTGCGACTGCGCTGCGAGAGGGAGTGAAGGCGGTGGTGGCGGCCGGTATCGATCGATTGTGCGTCGGCGACCACGTGTCGTTCCATGGTGGACGGGGATTCGACGGTCTCGTCCAGGCCACAGCGTTGGCCGCGCTGTGCGACCTCGAGATCCTCACTGCCGTGTACTTGCTGCCCCTCCGCCACCCAGTCCCGGTCGCCCGGCAGGTCAACTCGCTTGCTCAGCTCGCCCCGGGCCGATTCCTCTTCGGGGTCGGAGTCGGTGGTGAAGATCCCAACGAGGTGCGAATGTGCGGCGTCGATCCGACCACCCGCGGCCGCCGGATGAATGAGTCGTTGGGCATCGTGCGCGACCTGCTCGCCGGGCAGACCGTGACCCGTCACGGCGGATTCTTCGAGATCGACGACGCGTCCATCCGTCCGCAACTGCAGCACCCTGTCCCAGTCGTCGTCGGTGGCAGGTCCGAGGCGGCATTGCGTCGCGCCGGACAATTGGGCGAGGGGTACCTTGCCATCTGGTTGTCGGCCGAGCGCTACGCCCGCTCGGTGCAAACCGTCGAGCAATACGCCGTCGATGCCGGGCGCGAGGGTGTGGCCTGGCGACACGGACTCCAGATCTGGGCTGGCTTCGGTTCTTCGCCGTCGGCCGCCCGGCCGTTGCTGGCGCAGGCGATGGAGACGCTCTACACGACCCCATTCGAGAATTTCGAGCGGACAACGCCGTACGGTACCCCTGCCGATGTTGCCGCGTTCCTCGCCGATTACGTCTCCGTCGGGTGCCGCGAGATCAACATCATTCCCGTCGCCGCAACCTCCGAGGAAGCAATCAACTCCGTCGCCGAAGTCCGCCGCTTACTGCGCGACCCGGCGAGCTGAAGTGAACGATCTCGAGGTACTCCGAGGCGCGGCGCTCAAGTTCTTGATGGCGAACGCCGAACGTCGCCAGCAGGCCCTCACCAGCGGCTGGGGCGTCGGGTCGGATGCGATTGGGTTGCTCGACACTCACCCGAGTCGTGAGCTTGAGACCGCCGCGCTGGAGCGTTCGCGGGCCTGGCGTCGGCTTGTGTTCGAGAGCGGGTTTGGTTGGCTCAGCGGCCCAACACATCTCGGCGGTGGCGGGCATTCGGCCGACTTCGATGAGGCGTACCGGGTGATGGAGCGCGAGTTCAACGTGCCCGATCAGCAACCATTCGCCACCGGCACTCACCTCGTTGCACCATCGGTCCTGGCCTTTGGCAGCGACGATCTGCAGCGGCGCTATCTGCCCGGGATCTTTCGTGGTGATCTCATCGCCTGCCAACTGTTGAGCGAGCCAGATGCCGGGTCCGACCTCGCCGGGCTCAGCACACGAGCCGTGCGCGACGGCGACGACTGGGTGATCACCGGCCAGAAGGTGTGGTCGTCTCAGGCCCACGTCTCAGACATCGGCCAACTGCTCGCCCGAACAGACCCGGCGGCTGGCAAGCACGCCGGGATCACCATGTTCGTCGTCGATATGAACACCCCGGGCGTGACGGTGCGACCACTGCGCCAGATGACGGGAGAAACCCACTTCAACGAGGTTTTCCTTGATGAGGCGCGAGTCCCCGATGTCAACCGTGTCGGCGAACTCGGGGCCGGTTGGCGGGCGGTGATGTCGACGCTGATGGCCGAGCGGTCTGCGGTCGGATCGGGCGCGAACAACTCGGCGGTCGACCCGGTCGCGCGGCTCATCGACCTCGCCGCCCATCACGGCCGGCGACACGACCTCGTCGTACGACAATCCCTCGCTCGTGTGTACACGAACGCCCAACTGAGGAGATACCTGATGCTGCGCCACGAAACCGCCCTGGCGACCGGTCGATTGCCCGGTCCGGAGGGATCGATCCTGAAACTGCTCTTCGCCCAACAGGGATCCGAGTGCGGTGAGATCGCTGGCGACCTGCTCGGACCGGAACTCGCCGGAGACAGCGGGGCGTGGGGAACGTTCGCCTGGAATCGTTGGGTCACCGGGTCGCCGATGATGCATATCGCCGGCGGCACCGATGAGATCCAACGCAACGTCCTCGCCGAGCGAGTACTCGGCCTTCCCCGGGAGCCACTCTCATGATGACGGGTGCTGAATACCTCGATTCGCTGCGCGACGAACGCTGCGTCTTCCTCGACGGTGAGCGCATCGACGACGTCACGGCCGACCCGAGCCTGGCCGGTGCGGCGCGGATCGTGGCCCGTGGTTACGACGCGCTACACCAGGATGGAGATGACGCCCGCAACCCGGTATTCCTCATCCCGCGCAACGCCGACGACCTGCGTGACCGGTGCGACCTATTGGTGCAGCATGACGTGACGCTGAGTTTGTCGGCGGTCGCGATGGCGCTGTTGTCATCGGCCGATCGGTTGACACAGGCCGACCCGGCCGCCGGTGAGCGGATCAGGACGTGGTTCGACGATTGCGCGCGTCGCGACGTGCGCTTCGGCGAGCTGATCACTGACGCCAAAGGCGATCGCAGCCTGCCTCCGTCGAGACAGGACGACCCCGATCTGTACGTCCGCGTTGTCGACCGTGACAGCTCGGGCGTCGTGATCCGGGGCGCCAAGTTCCATATCACCGCCGGGCCGATCGTGCACGAACTGGTGGTGATGCCAACGAAGCGAATGGGGCCGGGGGAAGAGGCGTACGCCATCGCTTGTGCGGTACCGGCGAACGCACCGGGCATCACTCAAATCGTCAGTAGCCATCATCCCCGCCACGGCCACGAGCGC
>JANOKQ010000201.1:0-1929 GCA_031419375.1 Acidimicrobiaceae bacterium | reverse complement strand
CACCATGACGAGATCATGGAGGTTCTGCTGATGGATCAGGTGGGCGACTCGATGCACGTCGACGCCGACGTCGTCGGAGTACTCGTCGTCGACGATCAGGCACCATTTCGCGCTGCGGCGCGGGCGGTCATCGCCCGCGTCCAGGGCTTCGAGTTGGTCGCCGAGGCGACCTCCGGCGAGCAAGCCGTGGAGCTCGTTGATCAACTACGGCCCACAGTCGTACTGATGGACATCAACATGGGTGTGATGGACGGGATCGAAGCGACACGGGTGATCACCACCGCCCGCCCCGCCACCTTTGTCATTCTCGTCTCCACCTACACCGAGTCGGACCTGCCCGCGGCAGCGAGGTCCTGTGGCGCGGCGGCGTACGTCAACAAAGACGAGCTGTCACCGCGTGTGCTTCGACGCCTCTGGGAGGCAGGCGGCGACCCTTCCTGGCGCGCCGGGTCGGTATAGCCGGCGCTCTCTACCTCGATTGGTTCCCCGCCCGCCGCACCGAGTAGCCGCCGACGCCGAGTAGTTGCCGAACCGAGATCGGTCAGCCGAGGGGGAGATGGCCGCGGACGGTTGTGCCGCGCCCAGCGGCACTGGTGACGTCGATGGTCCCACCAAATGCACCCATCCGGTCACGCATGTTGACGAAGCCGTGGCCCGCCTGCGTTGCGCCGCCGAGCTCGAACCCGGGCCCGTCGTCGCTGACCTCCCAGTAGAGCGTGCTGTCGTCCTCCCACACCTTGACCAGTACCGAGGCGTCCGCTCCTGCGTGCTTCCCAGCGTTCTGCAACGCCTCCATGCAGCAGAAGTAGACCGCCGCCTCCACATCTTGGCGATGCCGACCGACGACGAGTTCGGTGCCGGTGGGAAGCGCTGCCCGCGCGGCAGCGGCTGGCAGTGCTTCGGCGAGCCCGCCCGACATCAGTAGCGGCGGGAAGATGCCATGGGCGAGCGAGCGCAACTCGGTGATCGCCTCCTGCAGGTTGCCGCGGATCTCGTCAATCATCGCTTCGGCGTCGGCCGGGTCGTCGACGACGGCGTCTTTGGCGATGCGTAGTTTTACGGCCAGTGCCACGAGGTGCTGCTGTGCGCCATCGTGGAGGTTGCGCTCGAGCTTGCGTCGCTCGGCGTCTCCGGCGGCGACGATGCGCACCCGTGAGGCGCGCAGCTCGTCGTTGGTGTGACGAAGCTCGTCGAGCGATGCTTGCAGCGCGGTGTCGAGTTGCACGTTGTGCAGCGCGAGACCCACTTGACGGGCCAGCTCGGTGAGTGCCTGATCGTCCTCGTCGGTGAAGGCGGCCCGGTCGGCTTCGCGTTCGCACACGATCAGGCCGAGGAGAGCGCCGCTGTGGGCAATGGGCGCGACGCGGGTGGTCGTCGACGATTCGGTGAGGCCAGGCAGCCAGATGTCGAGCCACGTTCCTCCGGAAACCCCCGCCCGACTGACGACCGCACGCTCTTTCTCGCCGACGATGAACGGCTTCACGGTGCGGTGCGGCACCATCGCCGCGACCTCGTAGCGGCCGTCGGCTCCGACCCAGATCTGGGCGCTGCGGAGCTGCATCGACTTGCGTAACGCCTCGGCCAACTGGAGCAACAACTCGTCGAGAGGGATGGCCCGGGTGAGGCGAGCACCCCACGTCCGTAGCGCCTCGTCGGGGGAGACACGCTCGCCGTACACCACCCGGTTGGCCCGGTCCGTCAGCCATGAACGTGCCGGCTGATAGGCGATCGCGGTTCCGGCAGCGGCGAGCATGGACAGCAGTAGCAGGGTCCGTTCGCTGTCGTCGGGTTTGCGGCCGAACGCAGCGATTGCGAGCAGGTAGGCGACGACGATCAGCGCGGTGAGACCGGCGAGCGACACGGTGTGGGTGAGCAGTTGGTCGATCCGGGCCAGCAGGCGGGGCACCGTCCCGGCGGCGAGCGCCAGCG
>JANOKQ010000200.1:0-8153 GCA_031419375.1 Acidimicrobiaceae bacterium | reverse complement strand
CAACGCCGGCCTGATCGGCGGT
This sequence comes from Acidimicrobiaceae bacterium, assembly GCA_031419375.1. GTDB lineage: Bacteria > Actinomycetota > Acidimicrobiia > Acidimicrobiales > Ilumatobacteraceae > VFMC01. The sequence goes on along the minus strand of JANOKQ010000200.1, from coordinate 8,131 downwards.
GAGCCGTTGTGGCCCGACGCATCGCTGGAGAAGATCGCCGCAGTCATCGCGGTCAACGTCGGTGGCGTGGCCATGGGCACCCAGCTTGGCATCCTGGCGCTGCGCCGCCGCGGCGGGGGAGTGATCGTCAACACCGCCTCCACGGCCGCGCTGCGCCCGCTACCGACCGATCCGGTCTACTCGGCGACCAAGGCCGCCGTCGTGCGGATCACCGAGAGCTGTGCGGATTTTGCGGGGGAGGGGATCCGGGTCAACGCCGTGCTGCCCGGCATGGTCGATACCGACATGACCCGCAAGCACACCGGCGACGGGACCCGGCCGGCGGCGTGGCTGGCACCGATCATCGCGACGACCACGTTGTTGACGCCCGAGGACGTCGGTGCGGCCGTGATCGAATTGATCCTCGACGACACCGCAGTGGCCCTCGCCCACGTCGTGACCGGCCCGGCGTCAGCACCGGACAACGCCTGAGCCGCAGTGGGTGCCGGTCAGCGCCAATACCGTTCAGCGCGGGTGTCGCTGCGCGTCGATTGCGCCGATGACCTGGCGCACCAGGTCGGCATCGACCACCACTCCGCCATCGGCGATGTGGCGTGAGACGGCGTCGGCATCGGCGCAGCCGAGGCCCGACTCGTCCATGAACTCAGCCATCGTGCGCACGTCGCCCTGGCGTGGTCCCGGCTCGTCGTCGCCGCGGACCATCAGTACCAGCCGCACGAACGACGCGACGATCGAGTTGGGATCGGCCGCCTCGAAGAACACCGTGCGACCGTCGGCGGCCAGGAGACCCTGAGGACGGATGACCAACCGCGATCGGCTCGACGGGAGCAGCTCGCCGATGTCGACGCGATAGGTGGCCGCCAGCGCGGTCACGACGGCGAGGTCCAGCGGCAACAGTCCGAGCTCGGCCTCGCGTAGGTTGCGGCGCGAGAAGTGTCCGCGGCTGCGAACGGCGAGCAGCGCGAGCGGGAGCCGGCCACGTTCGTGGGTGAGGCGTTCGCCGAGCGCACGGACGAATTGCGGGCTCGCTGTCTCTGTGATGATTCCGCCGCGCACCCGATTCCTCCCTGGCGCGTTGCGCCGCCACGCGCACCCGCACGTGAACCATGCGATGTATCGGCATTCGGTGGGGTCGAGTAAAGCCCCGTGTGGCGCCGCGGTTGGACACCAATCGGCACAGTCAGCGCGGAGGTGCCGCGCGTGCTGTGCCGACGGCGGCCTTGCTGAAGGTGACTGTGCTGAAGGGCTGGTCCTTGTCGACCCGCGGCTCGGGCGGGAGTCCGAGAACCCGTTCGCCGATGATGTTGCGTTGGATCTCGTCGCTGCCCCCGGCGATGTGGTAGCCCGGGGCGCCGAGCACATGCGCGGTCCACGCGTACGTGCCCCATTCGCCGGTGTCGGCGAGCAACCGCGGTCCGAGATTTCGCGAGTTGCAGCGACTGACCCGAGTCATGTTGGCCGTCCACATCAACTTGCCGAGTGACCCCTCAGGGCCAGGCGTTTGCCCGGCCTTCAGGCCGGCTGCCGCACGACGATTCGTGTACAGCGCCACCTTGTGCTGGATGTACAGATCGGCCAACTCATTGCGCACCACGGGATCGGCGGTGAGCCCGAAATGCTGAGCCGCGGCGAGCACCTGCTGGTACCCGCCGCCGGTGTGCGCGCTGCTGCTGCCGCTGGAGTGGTCGCGCTCGAAGCCGAGGCAGGTGATCGCCACCCGCCAGCCGTCACCGACTGGGCCGAGGCGCAGCGAATCGGGCAGGCGAACGCCGCTGAGGAACACCTCGTTGAAGTTGGCGCCCCCGCTCATCTGGCGGATCGGGCGGACATCGACACCCGGCGCGCCGAACGGCACGAGAAACGCAGTGAGACCGCGATGCTTTGGTACGTCGAAGTCGGTGCGGGTGATCGCCAGCCCCCACTGAGCGAACCGGGCGCCCGATGTCCACACCTTCTGACCGTCGAGTACCCATTCGTCGCCGTCACGGCTGGCCCGCGTGGTGAGCGAGGCGAGGTCGGAGCCGGCGGATGGTTCGCTGAACAATTGGCAGCCGTAGATGTCCTGGCGCATCAGCGGCACCAGGAACCGTTCGTGCTGTTCGGCGGTGCCGTACGCGGCGATCGTAGAGGCGATCAGGCCCATCGACGTGGGTGGGAGCTCGCCGCCCGACGGCACGTGGAAGCGCGCTTCTTCAGCGAGGTAGGCGCGAACGTAGGAGTTGGGCAGCCCGCGGCCGCCGAGCTCGATCGGCCAGTTCAACATTGCGTACCCGGCGTCGAACTTGAGCCGCTGCCACCGCTTGCATGCCTCGAGCTGGGCCTCCTCGTCGGCCACGGTGAGGTCGCGGAACACCGAGACGTCGTCGCTGCCATGACCCCACGGCGAGGTGCCGTCTGCGTCCCCCGCGTCGCCGGTGGCCGTCGTGGGCAACAACGAGGCGTTGGCTTCGAGCCACGCGCGAGCGTGGGCTCGGAACTGATCGAGATCGGGTGGGGCGGAAAGCATCGGCACCACCGTACCCGGGTGTCGCGCCCAAGCCAGAAGTCGGGAGCCGCTGCGCGAGGGAGCAACGGGCAACGAGCGAGACAATCTGCCAGGCACGGGCGGGTCAGGGTGGGTAAGGGTGGGTCAGGGCAGGCGTCACGCTCGCTCGCACGGTCGGGACAATGCGACTATTGTCACACCTACCCAATCAGGGGAGGGCAGAGTGGCTCAATCAGGGGAGGGCAGAGTGGCGTTGCTGGAAGTACATGACGTCTCGGTACGTTTCGGTGGAATCGTTGCGCTCGACGGGTTGACGTTCGACATCGAAGCTGGCCAGATCTGCGGTCTCATCGGCCCGAATGGGGCGGGGAAAACCACGATGTTCAACGTGGTCAGTCGGATCTATCAGCCCACCATTGGCACCGTGATGTACAAGGGGCAGGACCTGATCCAGGTGCCGGCGCACGGCATCGCCCGGCTTGGCATCGCCAGGACGTTCCAGAACCTGGCCCTCTTCCCGACGATGACGCTGCTCGAAAACGTGATGGTCGGTGCGCATTCCCACGGCAAGGTCGGTTTCGCACAGGCCGTCTCACGGATCGGTGTCGGACGCGAGAACCGGCGAATCCGCGAGTTCTCGGGCCAACTGCTGGTCCAGCTCGGGCTCGGCTCGCTGATGTTCCGCCCGGCGGTGGGGTTGCCGTTCGGCACCCTCAAACGGCTGGAGATCGCCAGGGCGCTGGCTGCTCGCCCCGACTTCTTGTTGATGGACGAGCCCGCCAGCGGACTGACCCACGGCGAGGTCGACGAGCTTGGCGAGACCATCGTGAAGATCCGAGACGAGTTCAACCTCACCGTGTTGTTGGTCGAACACCACATGTCGATGGTGATGGGGATCAGCGACAAGGTGGTGGCGATGGAGTTCGGCCGCAAGATCGCCGAGGGCACCCCTGCCGAAGTGCAGTCCAACCGCGACGTCATCGCCTCGTACCTCGGGACCACCGCGTGAGCCTGCTCGAGGTGACTGACCTGCGCGCCGGATACGGCGCGCTGAATGTGTTGCACGACCTGTCGCTCACTGTCGAGGCGGGTGAGATCGTGGTGATCCTCGGCGCGAACGGTGCCGGCAAGACCACCACGATGCGAGCGATCAGCGGGATGATCGACCGCACGGGCACGGTGTCGTTCGACGGCAACGTCATCACCCGGTCTGCTCCCGATGCGATCGTGCGTGCCGGCATCGCCCAGGTGCCACAGGGGCGCGGCACGTTTCCCGAGCTTTCCGTCGAGGACAACCTGCGCGCCGGATCGTACACGCGTCGCGACGGGGAGGTGGCGGCTGATGTCGACCGGTGGTTCGGCGTGTTCCCGCGGTTGCGTGAACGGCGGCTGCAACGCGCCGGCAGCCTGAGCGGCGGTGAACAGCAGATGCTCGCCATCGCCAGGGCATTGATGAGCCGACCGAGGTTGTTGCTGTGCGACGAGCCGAGCCTCGGTCTGGCCCCGCTGATCACCCAGGAGCTGTTCGCCGTGATCGAGCGGCTCAACCGTGACGAGGGGCTCTCGGTGCTGCTCGTCGAGCAGAACGCCAACTTGGCGATGCGGATCGCCAGTCGCGTGTACCTGCTCGAGACCGGCCGGATCGTGGCCACCGGGTCGGCCGAAGCGCTCAGTGCCGACGACTCGATCCGAAAGGCGTACCTGGGGTTCTGATGGAAGACTTCCTGCAGTTCGTGTTCGATGGGCTCAGCGTCGGCAGCGTGTACTCGCTGTTGGCCCTCGGCCTGGTCATCATCTACCGGGGTACCGGCCACCTCAACTTCGCGCAGGGCGAGATGGCGCTGTTCGCCACCTATGTCGTGTACCAGATGGGCGAATGGGGCCTGCCGATCGGCATCGCCCTGATCATCGGTCTCATCGTCGGGTTCGGCGTGGGGGCTGTCGCCGAGGTCACCTTGATCCGCCCGATCAGCAAGAGGTCGCCGTTCGCGGTGTTCATCGTGACGATCGGGTTGTTCCAGTTGCTCAACTGGGTGGACGGGGCGATCTGGGGTGATCAGTTGCTACCCAACAGCGGCGTGGGCAGCAACCAAAAGACGTTCCCCACGTTGTTCCCGAGCGGTAACGACGACTTCATCTCTATCTACGGCGCCGCGTGGCGGCTGAAGTACCTCGGCGTGCTGGTGCTCGTGCTGCTCATCACCGGCGCGCTGTTCTTGGTGTTCAACAAGACCCGCTTCGGGTTGGCGATGCGCGCCGTGGCCAGTAACGCCGACAGCGCCAAGTTGGTCGGCATCCGCACGAACACCGTGCTCATGGTCAGTTGGGGATTGGCTGCCTCGATCGGTGCGCTTGGCGGGGTGGTGTTCGCCGGGATCAACGGCAACGTCAACCTCGGGTTGATGTTCACCGTGTTCATCTACGGCTCGGCCGCGGCCACGCTCGGCGGGTTCGATTCGCCGGGTGGTGCAGTGATCGCCGGCCTCGCGATCGGTGTGATCGAGAACCTGGCCGCTGGCTACTTCCAGGAATGGGTCGGCCAAGAACTCAAGCTCGGGGTCGCGTTCGTGGTGATCCTTGGCGTGTTGATGGTGAGACCGTCGGGGTTGTTCGGCACCGCCAAGGTGGAACGGGTGTGAGGTCGCTGGTCACCATCCGCGAGGGAGGCCCCGCTCACTGGATGCTGCGCGTCATCGCCACCCTGTCGCTGGTCGCGGTGGTGATCTGGATTCCCACCCAGGCCAGCAACGGGATGATGACCGAGGCCACCGAGGCGCTCACGTTGATGTCGGCGGCGATGGCTCTCAACCTGGTGCTCGGCTACACCGGGCAGATCTCGATTGGCCACTCGGCGTTCTTCGGTGTCGGCGCGTACGCAACCGGCATTGGTGTGTCGCGGTGGGGCTGGAGCCCGTGGCTGACGCTGCCGCTTGCGTTCGCCGTTGCGTTCGTGATCGGGGTACTGGTGTCGTTCCCTGCGTCGCGGATCAAAGGGGTCTACCTCGCCTTGGTCACGCTCGCGCTGGCGCTCGTGTTCCCGTCGTTTCTCACCTGGCGCAAGCTCGCCTGGCTGACCGGTGGCGGCCCCGGGCTCCCCAATGACGACAGCGTGGTCAACACGACCGGGTTCAACATCGGGCGACGGGACGGCCAGATGCGCCGTTTCGAAGTCTTCGGCTGGGATCCGCTCGGCGATCTTCGTTCGATCGATGCGAAGACCCCGTTCTACTTCTGGATCGCAGCCGGCGTGGCGGTGATCGTGTACGTGGTCTGTCGAGGAGTCGTCAAGAGCCGTGTCGGTCGGTCGCTGGTGGCAATCCGTGACAACGAGACCGCCGCTGCGGTGATGGGCGTCAACCTCGTCGCCACCAAGGCGCTGGTGTTCGGTGTGTCCGCCGGTCTGTGTGCGCTGCCCGGGTCGGTGACGGCGATCCGCATCGGTTCCGTCAGTCCGGGCATCTCCAGCCTCACCCTGATTGGCGCAATCACGTTCCTGATCGTGATGGTGATCGGTGGCGCTGGTTCGCTGTGGGGGCCGGTGGTAGGGGCGGTGCTGTACACGTTCATCACCGCCCGGACCGGCGGGTGGGCCGATGACGACAGCATTCCCGGCGTGTTGCGGCCGCTGTTTTCCTGGGCGAAGACGCCGCCGGGTACCGGAATCTTCGCAGTTACCCTGATTGTACTGATGTTCGTGGCTCCCCGCGGGATCGTGGGGGTATGGAGACAGCAGACACCCAGAATCGTGCGCGTTGTGCCTCGCCTCGTTGGCGTGGCGGCGGTCGCCGAAACGGCGGCCCTTGCGGCCGTCATCACGACCACCGAAGTCGACGCCGAGATCACCGAAAGCGCTGCTGACAGCCCTGGCAGCCCTGACGGCAGAACCGACGGCGAAGGTGGTCAGATACAAACGAGAGATAACCCTCTCGTCATCCAACCAACATCCACCGAATCAGTGGGGGAGAACCAATGAGCCAGCGACGCAGAACCGTCACGGCCGCATTCGCGGCCACTATGTTGTTGCTCGCCGCATGCGGCAGCGACGACGAGGCCACGACCAATACAGCCGCACCCTCCTCGGTCACCGATGCGCCCGAGGTAACGGACGCGCCCGACGTCACCGCTGCCCCGGACAGCACCGACGCGCCGGATGCAACCGACGCGCCGGTTGATACCGATGCGCCGGCCACCACGGAGGTTCCGGCCGAGGGGTTCGTCGTGAACACCGACGACTGCGTCGATCCCGATGCCGCGAACGCGCCGATCGAAGGCACCGTCAAGATCGCTGCGGCGATGCCACTCACCGGAGGTAACGCTGCGGCGGCGTTTGCACCTGTGAAGGACGGCTTCGATGCCTACATCGACTACGCCAACGAGCAGGGCTTGCTCGAGGGCTACACGATGGAACTGACGATTGAGGACGACCAGTACAACCCGGAGCTGACGCCGGGAGCCGTTGCCACCCAGATCGATGCTGGTGCGCACATCTTCTCGGGAATCATCGGTTCGCCGAACAACGCCGCGGTGCGCGACGTGCTCAACGACGAGTGCATCCCGCAACTGAATGCGCTCACCGGTTCGCCGAAGTGGGGTGAGGTCGCCGACTACCCGTGGACCACGGGTCTGCTCGTGCCGTACACCGTCGAGTCGCAGGTCTACGCCAAGCAGATCGCCGAACTGTTCCCCGATGGGGCGACGGTCTCGCTGTTCTACGTGAACAACGAGTTCGGCCAGATCTATGCCGACGCGTTCACCGAGGTCGCCGGTGACTACGGCCTGGAGATCCTCGGTGCGCAGACGATTGAGGCAACCGATTCCAATCCGCCGACCTCGCAGGTGACCAACATCGCCAGCGAGCAGGCCGACATCGTGATGGCCGTCCCGCTCGGTGCCGGATGCATCTCGTTCTTGAGTGAGATGGCATCGGCGAAAGCGCAGAACCCCGAGTGGACACCGCTGACGTTCATCACCAACACCTGCGCCAGCAGCCTCATCCTCGGCGTTGCTGGTGCTGCTGCTGACGGGTTGTACACCAGCGGGAACCTGCTCGACCTGACCGACTCGGCCAACGCCGAAATCCCTGAAGTGAAGGCCTACCTCGATTTCATGACCGGCCTCGGCAAGGGCGACATCGTCGCCACCGCCGGCGCCGGCTGGACCACTGGCGAGGTCACCGTGGCCATCCTGCAGCAAGCCGCAGCTTCGCCCGACGGGCTCACCAGGGCGTCGATCATCAATGCCGCCCGGGCCTTCGAACTCACGCCATCGCTGGCTCGTGATGGGGTTGTGTTCAAGTCGGTCGGCGAGGAGGACCCGTACCTGGCGGAGAGCTTGCAGGTGCTCACCTACGACGCGGATACGCAGACCTTCGACGAGGTCGGTGTGTTGATCAGCGAATTCGAAAGTTGAGCGTCGCCGCGGTTGCTGGTGCGACCGCCGCCACCACGTGTCCACGATGCGACCCGCCCCACCAGGGCGGGTCGTTTCGTTGTCGAGCGCCGAACTGATCCTTCGGTGGCGACGCGAAATAGCTGAGCCGTTAGATTCGCCAGCGTTGCTGTGGCGAGTGCGTGCAGCCGAACAGAGGGGGTACCCATGGTCGTTGTGGCAGTTGATCGAGCGAGGGAGCGGCCGAGCGAGGTGGCG
>JANOKQ010000199.1:0-2138 GCA_031419375.1 Acidimicrobiaceae bacterium | reverse complement strand
GTTGCGATCTGGCCCCTTCGCCACGAAATCCGTCGCGATTCACATACCAACCGAGCGGCCCGCCAGGGTCATCGGAGCTAGTACCTGAGCACTGCGGCGAGTCGGTCGTGATCGGCCAGTTTTCCGTCGGGGACGATCGCTACGCGTCCTCCGTTGTTGAGCACGATCTCGATCAGTTCGTCGATGGCGTCGTCGATCACGTCGGGGGCCTCGATGTCGACCACGGCGACGAGATGTCCGTTGCGCAGACGCGCCGGGTAGGCGTAGGTTTCCTCGACGACGAGGAGGTCGACGCGTGCGTCATGGGCGAGTTCCCAGACTTCGTTGACGCCGCCGGCATATCGGTTTGCCCCGCGGGCTGTGTCGATGTGGTCGAGTGCCCGTTGGTTGTCGGTGCGGAGCCAGTCGCAGACGAGCGGCCAGACCTGGTTGTAGAGATCGACCCAGCTCGTTCGGTCGTGGTTGCCGCGGATGATCCCGATCGCGTCGATGTGGCTTGCCTTGGCGAGGTCGCGGGCAGTGCGATTGACGCCGGCTACGACGGTCGGAAGCGGGTGTCGGGCGTGTTCGGCGGCGACGGCGGTCATCACCGTGCGGGCCCACGTGACCGGGCTTTGGTCCTCGTCACGGTGCAGCGGCCAGGTTGCGGTTCGTTCCTCGACCAGTCGGGCGCGATCGCCGATGAATAGGCGGGATCGGTGATTGCTGAGCGTGATGACACGGTAGAGCGCGGTCCGGTTGGCGTCCGCGACGAGATCGCGGGTGGCGAAGGTGTTGTCGATGACGACGCGGTTACGCGTGCCGTTGGCGAGGCGGACAACCACCGAGTAATGAGGCGACGCGAACACTGCGATTGCCTTGGTTGCTGTCTCGGCGGCGCTCGATGCGATGAGGCTTCTGATCGAGTCGATCACGTTCCGGCGGGTGTCGTCGGCTACGTCGCCTTCGAGCCGGCGGTCGGCGTTGTCGGCGAGTCTGGTCAACGCGACGAGGTCGTTCGGGACCATCGAGGGTCCCGGTGTGGTTGTGAGCAGCAGGGTGACGCACGGGTATGCGTCGTGGCGTTGGAGTTCGGCGAGTAGCGAGCGATTCATCAGGACTGTTCCTTCGAACGATGTTGGCGGGTAGCGGTAGAGGTGTCGGGCTGGGCGCATCGTGGGGGTGCCGACGAGGGGAGGCGTCGGGGCGGATCTACACGCCGGTCAACCCATCGGCGATGATGCCGCCAACGCCGGGCCGTGCGATACGCGCCAGTACGACGGCTTGGCAGCAAGGGAACGCAGGCGGTGGTGGGAACCCACCTGCGTTCTCCTCGCCTTGAACGTGTGCCGCAGCGGGCGTTGGCACCGGGGTCGCGCTCATGCACACAATCTTCGTGCGCTTCGTTCCAGAACACAATCACCCACATCGGCAGAATTCAGCCATGTTTGCTTCTGAAACTCGGAGATCATGACGGGGTTCTCCGTAGAATCGAAGCAGATGGTCACACGATCCACCAACCGACGGTCCGACGTTGAGGCCCTCGTTAGCCCATCAGCAACCAACGCTGACAAAGTCAGCGAACTCGCCGCCCGTGACGCGGGCGTCGAACCAGCGATGCTGGCGGACTACCTACGCGCCCTCATCGACACGGCTCGCAGCGGGCAACGTCTGTCACCCGACGACGTCGAGACGTGCCGATACCAAGGAGAAGAGGCCGCCAACCAAGGCGTTGCCTTGTCAGCGGTGCTCGACCTCTACCTCAGCGCCACCTGGCGGCTCTGGGTCGACATCGACACTCGGGCACCGCAGTCGAGAGCGGCCACGGTCGGGTCTGCTGCTGCGGCGATGTTTCGGGCCGCTGACGACGCCGCCGCAGCCCTCGCCGCCGGTTACGAGCGGGCCCAGCGTCGCACCATACGATTCGAGGAGTCGCGGCGCCGCGAGTTCATTGATGACCTCCTCGCTGGGAGCGGGGAGCCGGATCAGATGCTAGAGCGGGCCGCCCGTTTCGGGTTCAACCTCGCCGGAACCCATCACGTTGTCGTCGCCCAAACCGGCCGACGGCTGCTCGACGCCGGCCCCGTCCACAGTCGGCTCGAAGCACACATCCTGTCCACGTTCAACGGTCGCGATGTCATGGTCGCCACCAAACAAGG
>JANOKQ010000198.1:0-8076 GCA_031419375.1 Acidimicrobiaceae bacterium | reverse complement strand
CACACTCGGTTGACACGCGGGGACTCGGACGACACGCGGGGACTCGGACGACACGCGGGGACTCGGACGACACGCGGGGACTCGGACGACACGCGGGGACTCGGACGACACGCGGGGACTCGGACGACACGCGGGGACGCGGGGCGAGTGGCAGCGCAAGCGGCGCGGCGCGAGTGGCAGCGCAAGCGGCGCGGCGCGAGTGGCAGCGCAAGCGGCGCGGCGCGGGCAATGGGCTATTTGAGGAACTTGGAGGTGGTGTTGTCGGCGAGGATCTTGCCGTCGGTCTGGCAGGTGGGGCAGTAGGCGACGGTGTAGCCGCTGTAGCTGACCGAGCGGATGGTGTCGCCGCACACCGGGCATGCCTCGCCGACCCGCCCGTGCACGGCACCGGGCCGATCGGCCGACGAGCTCATGTCGGTACGCCCACGTTCGTAGGCGAGGCCGTCGTCGACGGCGGCGTGGATGGCGGCCCGCACGGCGCGTGCACCGGAGAGACCGAGTTTGCCGGTCATCGCGAACGGCGAGATTCGCGCCCGGTGGCACACCTCGTTGGCCAGCATCCGGCCGAGTCCGGCGAGCATGTGCTGATCACGCAGGAACCCGTGGAGGCGCATGTTGTGCGCGGCGAATGATGCTGCGAGTTCGTCGTCGGACAGTTCGAGCGCTTCCGGTCCGAGACGGTCGAGCGGCGGGCCGTCGAGCGCTTCGGGGGACACGCACCACACGCCGGCCTTGCGTTCCCTGCCCGCCTCGGTCAGCAGCAGCGCAGGCCCATCGGCGAACACGAACCGGGCCTGGCCGTTGCGCGGCTTGGCCGACTGCTTGTCGTCCACCAGCAGCCGCCCGCCCTGCATCAGGTGCACCACGAACACCACGCGCTCGAACTGCAGGCGAAGGTACTTGCCGCGCCGGTCGGCCCGCTGCAACGAGGTGCCGTACGCCTCGTCGGGACGGGGCAGGGCGGTCTTCAGCGCGGTGAACGTGATCGGCACGAACCGTTCCAGCACGGTGCCGCGGAACTGCTCGGTCAAGCGCTCGGCGTGGGCTTGTACCTCGGGCAGCTCGGGCACGGTCCCTCCTGCGTCAGCGGTACTCGGTGCGGGCCCGCACGGTGGAGAACACCTCGTCGAGCGCGGCGAAGACTGGTTGCGCTTCGATCAGCTTGCCCTGGTCGCCGTGGAGCCGGATGTGGCCGCCGATGAACGCGTCCTGCGCGTTCATCTCGCCCGTGGCTACAGCGACAGCGGTGGTCCAGGCCTGCTCCATCCGCACATCTTCTGGCATGGCGGCCCCGGTGCCGAACTCGGCCGTTCCACCGCCCACCTGCAGGTGGTAGGTGACGTCACCCTCCGGGCCCTCGGTGACCACCTGGGTGACCCCGATCCGGTGCTCGCGGGCGAGACCCCCCAGACGAGCGCTCGACGACACCTCGGCCGCCAGGGCGTCGATCCATTCGAGACTGAGGTAGCGCACCATGGGCACCTAGTCTGCCCGGTCATGGGCGAGTTCGTGAGATGACCGGCGATGTCGACCCGGCCCGCCCGGTGGCTGCGGTGCCTCAAGTCCGCACACCGTTCACGCCCCCGCAGCCGTACACGGCGGCTGACGAGCTCCGCCATGGCGATAGCCCGGTCGAGGCGTGGTGGTGGTGGGGTTCGGCAACCATCGATGATGGTCGACGAGCCGGACTGTTCGTCGGGTTCGAGCTACGCGGCCGCCGCTTCGACTACTGGGCCGGGCTCGTCCGCGAGCACGAGCCGTACCTGTACATCGAGGAGCTCGACGGGACGGGCCTGCGTGAGGGTCTCACGATCAAGCCGCCGGAGATGTGGGCTGGGCACGACTGCGATGCACCGTTCCGCCAGTGGAGCCTCGGCAACGAAGCCCACGGCGTGCTGCTCGACGACCCAACCGAGGTGTGGCGGCGCGCGCACGGCGTCCCGGTGCCGGTGACCTTTGACGTCGAATGGCATGCCACCGAACCCGCCGAGCCGCTCGTCGGCGCACCGGGCGCGGGTGGGTACCGTCAGGTCGGCGAGATCGATGCCCGCATCGAGCTGACCGAAGGTGTCGTCGAGATGGTCGGCCCGGCGGAACGGGTGCACGTGTGGGGTGTGCCGTTCCTGCCAAGCTCGTTCGCGATGCCGACCGATCTGTACGACCTGCGCGCCCCCTACCGCCGAAGCGACGGCACCTGCGTCGATCAAGTGCTGACCGTCCCGCCGTCAGGCGCACGCTGGTGGGCCAACTGGAGGAGCAGCCGGTGAGCGGGCCGCGCGACATCCTCCACGAGTTCGAACAGCAGCGCATCGCGCCCCGCTACCGGGAGGTGCCAGTCAAGGTGGGGATGGTGATCGAGGACCGCACCACCGGTTTCTGTGGCGATGTCGTCAAGGTCACCACCGAAGCAGTGACGTTGCGCGACCGGCACCAGGCGCACCGTCACTTCCGCTACAAGCCCGGCGGGTTCCTGGTGGAGGGTAAGGCAGTGTCGTTGATCAAGCCGCCCGACAACGTGGTCCGCGAGACCACGTTCACCAACAGCGGATCGATCGCATCGACACGACCAGCCCCGGCCCGCATCGCCGCAGCGAGCCGGATCTGGGTGGAGGGCAAGCACGACGCCGAACTGGTGGAACACGTGTGGGGCGACGATTTGCGTGAGCTCGGCATCGTGGTCGAACCGCTGCATGGCATCGACGATCTGGTCAGCGCGATCACCGACTTCGCACCCGGCCCGCAGCGGCGGCTGGGGGTGCTCGTCGACCATCTCGTGACCGGCTCGAAGGAGCAGCGCCTCGCCGAGGCGGCGATGCGCGGCCAGCGGTACGTGCTGATCACCGGCCACCCGTTCGTCGATGTGTGGGAAGGCATCCGCCCGCAGGTGATCGGGATCGAGCGGTGGCCGCATGTGCCCCGTCCGACACCGTGGAAGGAAGGCGTCTGCGCGGCCCTTGGCGCCGATCCGCTCACGTTCTGGTCGCGTCTACGGAATCGCGTTCGGTCGTTTGCTGATCTGCGGCCGGAACTGGTGGGAGCAGTGGAGCAGCTGATCGATTTTGTCGCGCCCGACGGCGACGACTGACGTACCACACCGCTCCTGCCATCGCAATGACGGCGAGGAACGGCGCCGTGTAGCCGATCACGATCAGCAATGCGGCGAGGGTCGCAACAAATGCCGTGCCGCCCTTGCGGAACGAGTCGCCGATGCTGTCGTCGCCGATCGAAGGACCGGTGTCGGCGACGGTTCGGGGGCCGCTGAGGTTGACGGTCAGCGTGGCGAGCGCTGCCCGCTGGCCGAGGTTGCGCTGCTGGGCGAGCATCTGTTCCAGTACGGTCTGGCGGGAGGTCAGCTCGGCTTCCAACTGTACGACATGGCCGAGGTTCTCAGCCTCGGCCAGCAGCAGCTGGACCCGCTCGACACTGCGTTGTGCGGTCCCGATCCGGGTCTCGATGTCGACCATTTGATCGGTCACGTCCTCGGTGGCCTGGGTCTGGCTCAGGTGTTTGCCGAGCAGCTTGATCTCGGCAATCGCTCCGGTGATCTTCTCGGGCGGCAGCTTGATCACGATGTTGGCGAACGCCGAGTCACCGGCGGCAAGGCTGATGTCCGAGCCGTAGACCTGCCCGTCATGGCGCGCGGCGACAGCGACGACCTCGTCGACCCCGACGCCGACGTCATCGACCTCCATGTTGACAGTGACATCCACTGCAAGCAGCCGGCCCGCGGCTGCGTCTGGCGCCATCCCCACGGCTCCACCACCGCTGCTCGGAGCGGCCTCCGCGCCCGGTGCGATATCGACGCCGTCGCCCCCCGTCACGATGTCGCCAGCGGCCCGCGCCGCCGGTTCATCGACAGCGGCCGGAGCCTCGGTCGCCGCCGGCGCGGAGAGGCTCGCGGTGTCGCTGTCACTGCCACACGCAGTGATGAGGAGAGCAATTGAGAGACCAGCGAGCAGCGTCCTCCCCGAACGCAGTCGCTGGTGAGTGGGCCTGTTCACGTGTGCCATGCGGGTTCGACGCCGCGACTGCCCGCAAAGTTCCCGAACGATTCCGCTCAGCCATGGCGCGGCCGCAGGCTGTACCCAACCGACGCGGGCACGGATACCACGCCACCCCTTCTGTCCGTGACGCCGGATCCGAGCATCAGCTGCCGGCGTCCATCACGTCGACGCCGTACGCGCCGAACTGGTCGTCGACGGTCATGATCGTTAGGCCTTCGAGCCGGGCTTGGGCGATCAACATCCGGTCGAAGAGATCGCGGTGGTGCAACGGCAGTCGCGGTGCCTCGACGCTGTGCATCACGGCGATCGGCAGCATCGCGTAACCGCACGCAGCCAGCGATTCGACCATCCCGTCGGGAAAATCGAGCTTGCCGATCGACCGTTTGATGCCGAGCTCCCAGGGAGTGACGACGGAAACGATCGCCGCTTCAGCGTCGAGAATGGCGGCACGGGCAAGCGGACCGAGCCGCTCGCTGTCCATCAATGACCACAAGGCGACGTGGCTGTCGAGGAGAAGGCGCACTCAGTCCTCGAACATCGACAACACATCTGGGTCCGAGGCCACCAGGTCGACACCATCGGCCACCGTGACGCGGTTCGCCCAGATGCCGAAACGTCGAGGTGGGAGTTCCTCCCGGGCCACGAACTCAGCTAGCGCCTCGGCATACAGTCCGCTGCGGGTACAGCCGCGACGCGCGGCTATCCGTTCGGCCCGTTCGAACAACTCATCCGGTATCGAAATTGCGGTCTTCACGAAGGTGAGTATAACCGGTATAACTTCGCATGGGTGAGTGCGCGACTCCTTGACTCAATGACGTCAGGTGAGGCACGATTCGGAAGCCCATACATCCAGGTTGGCGAGTTCAGAGGGGTTCCCGGTGAAAGTCTCATCTCATCTACCTCACCGCGTGATGTGGTGCCGGTGCAGGGTGGTCGATCCGACCGGAATGAGGCGAGCGGCGTCGCGCTCCGCCCTGGTGGCCGCTCTGGCAGCGGTCGCTGCCTGCGGCGTTGAGGGCGGCGCTAGCTCTCCGCCGACTGCGGGGCCGTCGCGACGGAGCCCTCAACCACCCTCGTTGACATCGCGGCACAGGGGAGCGCACTAGCGCAAACGGTGCCCCCGTGGCGACGAACGCTGGGCTGAGCTCTCCAGACCCGGCAATGTGGCGGGTCTCGCCTGACGAGGCGCTGACCGCGACATCCGAGTCATGCACCGCGCTCGTGACCCGGTACAGCTGTAGCGGTGGATCGACGGGGGAGGTTCTTCCACCAACGATCACGCTCGGTGCGTCCGAGGTCATCGTGACGTTCACCGCCTCGAGCCGCGCTCCGAACGTCACGTCCACATGTCCCGTCAATGACGAAGTGGCGCATCTGGTCCAGTTGGGCAAGCCACTCGGGGCCCGACGATTGCTTGACAGTGCGTGCCTACCCGGTGGAGCCGCAGCGTCCGGCACCTGGTCCCGCCCGCTGGCGCCCGTGAGACGCGTGCCCCAGCATCCAGCGTGGTCGATCTCACCGCGGAGTGCCCGAGCGTGGTGACGCCGACGCCCGCAGCAGGCCGGTCAGCGGTTTGGTTCCCATCCCCGTAGCGTCCGCTGTGCTGCGCCGTCACCACAGCAGATCGAACCGGACGCCGCATCGCCGGTACGTGCTCTCGGCTCGCCGATCAAGCGACACGAGTTGCGCGTCGTGAGCCAACGACGTCAGTGCGATCAAACCGTCGTACACGGCACCACCACTGATACCCAGCCCTGCCAGCGTGCCAGGAACCTCGCGCATTTGACCGGCGGAGAGGGTGAGCGGAACGCGAGGGAAGTTTCGATCGAGGAACTCGGTCACGAGCGCGGGATGGGCCCGCTGCGGTTCTGGTAGCCGGGTCAGCACGGCGTACGTCTCGATGAGCGAATGTGCTACCGCGGTGGGGTGGCCGATCAATTCGCGCACGGCCAGTTCGTGGTCGGCGTGCCATGACGCGAAGGCGGCGACGAGGACGCTGGTGTCGACAGCGCGAATCACCGACGGCTCGACTCCAATAGGTCGCGCACCGCCTCGGCCATCAGGGCGGGCACCGGTTCATCCGGCACGCACACGACGACGCCGTCCCGTTCGACCAGTCGTTTGGCCACCGGTTTCGGGCTGATCACCAGGGAGCCGTCGGATTCGATGACTTCCACCCTGCCGCCGTCGACGAGTCCGATTGACTCGCGAAGCGCCTTCGGGATGACCAAGCGACCTGCACGATCAATGGTTGTCTCCATGCCATAAGAGTACCATTGTCAATGGTATCTGGCGTCGAGACACGGCTGTGCTGAACGCGGTGCCCGAGGTGACGCGGCGGTTGTCGAGAAGTGCACTGTGGCGGTGGGTTTCTCGACACGTGGTCGCTCCACCCCTGCGAAAGCCGGGCGCGCCCGTCGTGGTCCCCCGTCGCCTGAACCCGGCCGTCGCCGAGCGAGCGCTGGAGAACGGTTTACTCGGTGGCGGGGCGCGAACGGCGGTGGCGGTAGAACTCCAGCACCACGGGCAGCACCGAGATCATCACGATGATGAGGGCGGCGACTTCGAGGTTCTCCTCGATGAACTTCACCTCGCCGAGGAAGTACCCGAGCGTGGTCACGCCGACGCCCCACAGCAGGCCGCCGATGATGTTGTAGGTGACGAACGTGCGGTAGTGCATCTCGCCCACGCCGGCGACGATCGGGGTGAACGTGCGCACCACCGGGATGAACCGGGCGAGCACGATCGCTGCGGGCCCGCGGGCTTCGAAGAACGCGTGTGCCCTGGCGATGTTGGCAGGGTTGAACAGTCGGCTCTGCGGGCGGTCGAACAGCGACGGGCCCACCTTGCGGCCGAACAGGTAGCCGACCTGGTCGCCGACCACGGCGGCCACGAACGCGACGCCGGCGGTGATCGGCAGGGCCGGCAGCAGGTTGCCTCCGGCATCCGACGCCAAGAAGCCGGCGACGAACAGCAGCGAGTCGCCCGGCAGGAAGAACCCGACGAGGAGGCCGCTCTCGGCGAACACGATCAGGGCGAGGAGGGCCAGGCCACCTTTGTCGAGCCAGCGCTCGATGTCGAACAGTGCAGCAATCACGGGCGCCGACGATAGCCGCCAAAACGACGAAAGCCCGGGACACCCGCACATGGCGGACATCCCGGGCTCTCGAGCAACTAGTGCGGAGTGGCTAGATCGGCTTGTTGATCGTGGACGACTGGCGGCTGCTGTACACGATCGCCCCGACGAGCACAACGAATGCGCCTGCGGCGATCGAGTACCGGGCACCATCGTTGTCTTGCAGGCTGATGATCGCCGGCAGGATGAGCAAGCTGACGAGGTTCATCACCTTGATCAACGGGTTGAGCGCCGGGCCGGCAGTGTCTTTGAACGGATCGCCGACGGTGTCACCGATGACGGCCGCCTTGTGGGCATCGCTGCCCTTACCGCCGTGGTTGCCGTCCTCGATGAACTTCTTGGCGTTGTCCCATGCCCCACCGGCGTTGCTGAGGTAGTTGGCCATCAGTTGGCCGACGAGGATGACTGCGGCCAGGAACGCACCCAGGGCGGTGATGTTGATGCCGAAGCCGACCACGACCGGGGTGAGCACGGCGAGCAGCGCCGGGGTGGCCAGCTCACGCAGCGACGCCTCGGTGCAGATGTCGATGACCGGGCCGTACTCGGGTTCCTTTTCGCCACGCATGATCTTGCCGTCGGCGAACTGCTTGCGCACTTCCTGCACGACCACACCGGCGGTGCGACCGACGGCGCGAATGGCGAGGGACGAGAACAGGAACGGCACTGCGCCACCGATCAGCAGACCGATGAACACCTTCGGGTCGGCAACGTTGATCGGGATCAGGTCGAACACGCCGCGGGGCGTTTTGAGTGCAGCATCGATGACGTCCTTGGGAAGCAGCTCCGCGGCAGCGGTCTCGATGAAACTGGCGAACAGGGCCACGGCGGCGATGACGGCGGAGCCGATGGCGAAGCCCTTGGTGACGGCCTTGGTGGTGTTGCCCACGGCGTCGAGGCTGACCATGATCCGCTCGGCCTCGCCGTGGAACTCACCAC